>JAQWPC010000070.1:0-2388 GCA_029245555.1 Alphaproteobacteria bacterium | reverse complement strand
TCTTTAAATGAATATTGATTATCAAACTAGCAATCAAAATAAGAGTTGCCCCAAAAAGCTTTAAATGAAAAGACCACCCTAAGCTGAAACTTCCATAAATAATTAATGTTTGAATTATCCCAGTAGCCCACATTGTGATAACGGCTATTAATGATAAAAAAGCCAGAATTCTAAAACCCTTTGCAAGATGAGGTTCGGGTATCTTTCCTTCTTTTTTGTATATTGATTGAATAACAGCAGCTCCAATAACCCCACCGCCAGCCAAAAGTAGTGAAAAAAGATGTAGGAATTTAGAAATAAAAATGATCATAATTTAACTTAACACATATTTAACAAAATAAACTATGAAATCAAATTCACTAAAAACAACAACAAGTTCTCTTCCTTTTAATTGGTATTATGATCATAAAATCTTCAAACAAGAAAATGATAAAATTTTTAAAAGTGAGTGGATATATGTATGCCATATTAATTCAATCAATAAAAACCAATACAGAACACTTAATATTAATAATAAGAATATTGTTGTAATTAAAAATAAGTTAGAAGAAATATCAATTTTTTATAATACCTGTTTGCATCGAGGCTCTCAAATATTTAACGATCAAGAGGGAAGTATAAAAGCCCCTGTCATTATATGCCCTTATCACCAGTGGTCTTATGATATCAAAAGTGGTTCTTTATTAAATACCACATCTCTAATTCTAGATAAATTTGATAAAAAAAAATACGCCTTAAAAAAAATTAATTTTTTTATTTGGAAGGGCCTTATCTTTGTCAATTTAAAATCAAATAAAAAGTTTAACGTTAAGTCTATATTTCAGTATTATGACAGTGCTATTGATAAAATAGATCTTGAAAATTATTCAGTAGGGCATGTATGGAAAAAAAATGTCCTCTGTAATTGGAAAATATATTGGGAAAATTATAGTGAGTGTCTGCATTGCCCAAATATTCACCCTGAATTATCAAAATTAGTTCCTCTTTATCAAAGAAGGTTGGTAGATATTCAAGATCATCCTGAGTGGAGTATTTTAAAAAAAACTTATTCTCACCCGAAATATCACGGCGGTTTAAAAAAGGATGCCCAAACTTGGTCTCTAGACGGGAGTTCTCAGGGTCATACTTTAGATGAAGTTCAAGCGGAGTTGGAATCAAGAGGGCAAGTGTACATCTCTACTTGGCCAACTATGTTCCTTGGAATATATGGTGACCACATCCGAATAGTAAGGCTTATTCCCATAAGTCCAGAGGAGATAGAATTAACTGCTGAATGGCTATTTCCAAGATCAACTCTCTCTGACCCTCAATATAGTGTTAATAATGTAATTGATTTCGGCATATTGGTGATGAATCAAGATGCAAAGATATCTGAGGTGAATCAACGAGGTGTTTATAATTTAGAAAAACACTCGGGTGTCCTAATGCCTGAAGAATATATAATCAGAAATTTTCATCAGTATATTAAAAAAAGATTAAAGACTAAATCATGATCGATCTATAATAACATTGTAAATAGCTTTAAATATGAGGCGATAATGATCTATGAAAGTCTTTATTTTTTGCTATAAATTTCTCATTACTATGAATTTTGAAGATGCAAGAAACAATATGGTATTAAACCAACTTAGGGCTAATAGGATTAGCAATGCCTCTTTAATTGAAAAAATTGAATTATTTCCAAGAGAGGATCTCTATCCAGATAATTATAAACATCTTTCGTATTCAGATAGGATAATTCATTTAGACGATGGTAGGTTTGTCTTGCCTCCTTTAACTTCTTTTCATCTAGTTCAAGCATTAAATTTGACTTATGACGATGCTATACTAGAAATTGGATCAGGGTTTGGAACAACCACTTCAATATTAAATCATTTTTCACAAAATATAGACTGCATTGAGACATCAAAAAAAATGATTGAAAGTTTCAATTCTAGTATGAACCTCGGTTTATTTTCGGCAAAATTATTAAAAACAGATATTGAATCTTTTTTTATGAACAAAAGTCCAAATATCAAAAAATATCAAAAAATATTAATTAATGGATCCTTAGATGCGGAGCCATTTCAGATAATTAACAAGGCAGATGATAATGCTCAAATTGTATGCATTGTTGATAATGCTGAATTTAAACACAAGATTATCAAATATCAAAAAGTAAATGGTAATTGTAACCGTTTTATAGTTGATGAAGCTTCTTCTTCATTCATTTTTAAATTTCAAAAAAAAGAACCATTTATTTTTTGATTTATGGATGACCTCCAAGATAAAAAAAAATACGAAACTGAGATTTATCAAGAATGGATAGATCAAGGTTGCTTTAAACCTTCATACAATTTCGATAAAAATTTTTCTATTTGTATTCCACCCCCTAACGTAACAGGTTCT
>JAQWPC010000067.1:0-2189 GCA_029245555.1 Alphaproteobacteria bacterium | reverse complement strand
ACTTTTTTTTATAAATGGATGAAAACTACAAGGTACTTTTCCAATATCACTTAATTGTAAATAGCCAGTATTTTGACCTTTAAATTTTTTTAATAATTTACCATTCTCGAATACATATGTTGGAGAAAATGCAATTCCATTTAATTTTACTAAATTATACATTTTTTCTAAATAACTATCAGACCATTCATCATCTGCATCTAAAAATCCTATGTACGTACCTTTTGCTTTATCTATCCCTAAATTTCTAGCATTCCCTGGACCTGTTTTTATTCCATTTGTTTTAAAGACTCTTAAATAAAAATTTTTTTTTAATTTTGGTAAATACTTATTATATTTTTTACCATCATCTATAATTAATATTAGCTCTACCTTTAAAGTTTTATCAGAAAAAAACTGATTATTAATAGAGTTTATTGTTCTTACCAGTGTTTTTTGCGCCTCATAAACTGGAATAATGACTGATAAATTTATTTTCATTTTTATTTCTTTTGTTTTTCTTTATTATTAACTATCAATTGTTTTTTTACAAAATATTAATTAATAGGAAAATTCCTAATGACTCCTCTTATTTTACACCCAACGAAATGGAATGATTACTCGTTAATTGATTCAGGATATGGACGAAAATTAGAAAGATTTGGTCCTTATTTGTTTTCAAGACCAGAACCTCAAGCTCTTTGGTCTCAAAATTTATCCAGAAAAATATGGGATAATGCTGCTGGAACCTTTTTATCTTCTTCTGCACTTGAAGATAAGGATGAGGGAGGGAAATGGTCTCTTAAAGAAAATATTCCTGAACGTTGGGAAATGTCATATGAAAATATTAAATTTTACGCTATGCCAACTGCATTCAGGCATCTTGGCTTTTTTCCAGATCAATCCCCACATTGGATATGGGCGGCTCAAAAAATCAATAATTTTATTTTAAATACATCTACTCCCAACCCACCTAGAATTCTTAATCTATTTGGCTATTCTGGCTTAGCATCACTTCATGCAACATCAAACGGCGCATCAGTAACACACGTTGACGCCAGCAAAAAAGCTATCAATTTTGCCTTTGATAATAGAAATTTATCCTCCTTTTCAAATTTACCAATTAAGTATCTCACTGATGACGCCCTTAAATTTGTTAATAGAGAAATTAGAAGAGAGAATAGATATGATGCAATAATTCTAGATCCTCCTAAATATGGCAGAGGCCCTAATGGAGAGAAGTGGGAATTACAGAAAGATTTGCCTATTTTATTAAATCTTCTTCCTCAAATATTGTCTAAAAACCCTCTATTTGTCATACTAAATAGTTACGCTATACGTTCTAGTTATTCATCACTACATTATGCTTTAAGAGAAGTTATGAAAACTTACAAAGGGAAAGTTGAATCTGGTGAAATATCTATTTTTGAAGATCAAGACGACCCAAGAGAAATTAGCACTGCAATATTTGCAAGATGGGAAAGCAAAAATATTAATTAGGATTTTTCCTAATTGATTCATATAGCGCAATACCTGTAGAAACTGCTAAGTTTAAACTGTCTGAACTACCTAACATTGGCATTTTAATTATTTGATCACATGAACTTAGAATTTTATTAGACAAACCTTTTTGCTCATTACCCATAACTAAGACGAATGGAAGGTCCCATTTTGTTTCAGTATAATCACTTGCATTTTTTAGTGCAGTACCAATTAAACTTACTTTATTTTTAATTTTCCATTGTAGAAAATTCTCAACGCTGGAGTTGATTATATTTATGTTAAAAATTGCACCCATACTTGCTCTAACAGATTCATAAGAAAAAGGGTCTGTACACTCACCTAGCAGAATACACCCTTTTGCTCCAACAGCATCCATTGTCCTTAAAATAGTTCCTAAATTACCTGGGTCCCTTATGCATTCCAAAGCTACAAAAGTATTTTGATATAAATTTAACGGTAACGTGCTCTGTTTCTGTTCTATGACACCTAATACATTTTGTGGATTATTTTTATGTGAAATTTTTTTTAAAATATCAGGTGTAACTCCGATTATATCCCCACCTTTGGATATAATTTTATTTATGAGCTCGTTTATTAGAATGTTATCAACATTAGATTTGTCGAAAAGAAAATATTTAAATGACCAGCCATTATCTAAAGCTTCCTTACATACTCTAATTCCCTCAGCTATAAATAAATGTAACTCT
>JAQWPC010000058.1:0-6296 GCA_029245555.1 Alphaproteobacteria bacterium | reverse complement strand
GGTCTTGCAAGGGCTCTCACAAACGATCCTGAGATCTTATTGATGGATGAAGCATTTAGTGCGCTTGACACCCTGATCAAAAAAGACATGCAAGATATACTCATTGATCTTCAAAAAGAATTGAAGAAAACAATTGTCTTTATTACTCATGACTTAGATGAAGCTCTAAAACTAGGAGATAAAATTGCAATTTTAAAAGATGGCTTTATGGACCAAGAAGGCACTGCTATCGATATTCTTTTAGAACCAAAGACGGACTATGTAAAAAGGTTCGTAGAGGATGTTAATCGCTCTAGAGTTTTAAAAGCTAAGAATATAATGGAAGATCAATCTAAAGTTCCTGGTGATTTAATAAATGGTCAAAAAATGATTCTTGCTCAAGAGACTGTTATTGAAAAATTTATCGATAAAGTTATTACTGAAAAACCTAATTTGATTGAAGTAAAAGAGCAGGAAGAAATTGTAGGCTATATTACACCTCAAAGACTTTCCTTCATTTTGCAAAAATAACGAAATAAAATGTTAAATAATAAAAGTTATATTAATGGTGAATGGGTCAATGGATTAGGGAAGAGTTTCGCTAACATTAACCCCTCTGATACAAAAGATATAATATCTGAGTACAATGAGTGTGACTCTAATCAATTTAATCAAGCCGTTGAAGCAGCTAAAAAAGCTCAAATAGAATGGGCCTCTGTTGGTATAGAAAAAAAATCTAATGTTTTAATCAACATTGGTAATGAATTAATTAGCAAATCTAAAGAAATTGGAGAATTACTCTCTAGAGAAGAAGGAAAAACATTACCAGAGGGAATTGGTGAAGTGGCAAGAGCTGGTCAACAATTTCAATACTACGGTGCAGAGTGTTTAAGGATGGCAGGAGAAAAAATCCCATCTACTAGACCGGGATATCAAGTAGAAATAACAAGAGAGCCAATTGGAATAGTAGGTGTTATTTCACCATGGAATTTTCCCATAGCGATACCTGCTTGGAAAGCTGCACCTGCTTTGATGTGTGGTAATGCTGTTATCTTAAAACCCGCCTCATTAACCCCTGCAAGTGCTATCGCTTTAACAGAAATCATTGCGAAACAAGATTTGCCTGCAGGTTTATTTAATCTCATTATTGGATCTGGTAGCGGTATTGGTAATCAAATAGCAACCAGCCCTGAGATACCTGCAATAACTTTCACAGGTTCTGTTGAAGTAGGAAAATCTTTATACGCTGATGCATCACCTCTCTTAAAAAAGATGCAAATGGAGATGGGATCTAAAAATCCTTTAGTTGTTCTTGATGATGCTGATTTACCAACAGCTATCAATTGTGCTGCTAATGGTGCCTATGGGGGAACAGGACAAAAATGTACCGCATCCTCACGTATAATTGTTCAAGAAGGTATCTATAAAAAATTTATTGAAGGGCTTACAGATCATATTAGTAAAATCAAAGTTGGGCATGCACTTGAAGAAGGCTCACAAATGGGACCTGCCTCTAATCAATCTCAGTTTGAAAGTAATTTGGAATACATAGAAATTGGGAAGAAAGAAGCAACGCTTGCTTATGGAGGAAATCCCATGAATATGAGAACACCAGGGTTTTATTTAGAGCCAACACTTTTTATTGACGGTGATAATAAATCTCAAATTAATCGAGAAGAAATGTTTGGGCCTATTGCTTGTGTAATACCATGTAAGGATCTAGAACACGGTATGGAAATTGCTAATGATACTGAATTTGGCCTATCTAGTGCAATTATTACTACTTCACTAGCAAAGGCTGAGTTCTTTAAACAAAATATCAAAACTGGTGTTGCTGCAGTCAACTTACCCACAGCCGGCCTAGACTATCACGTTCCTTTTGGTGGAAGGAAAGCCTCTAGTTTTGGTTTACGTGAACAAGGCACCTACGCTAAAGAATTTTATACACAAATTAAAACTTCCTACATCAATTCTGGTTCCATATAATTCTTGAATGAATTATCGGATTGATAATCTCCAGTATTGTAACTGGTCAAAAGAGATCTTTGAAATTAATCGTCAAGCAAAGTTAGATGCTGTTCATGCAACCATTTGTTATCACGAAGATTTTGATGAATTACAAAAAAATATAAATACTTGGAATGATTATTTTCAAAAAAACAATGATTTAATTTTTTTAGGAAAAACGTCAAAAGATATTGATCAGGCCCAGAAAGAAAATAAAACAGCAATTTTTTATGGTCTTCAAAACTGCTCCCCCATCGAGGATAATATTGACTACGTTGAAACTTTAAAAAATCAGGGAGTGATGTTTATGCAGCTCACCTATAATAATCAGTCTCTTCTGGCTACAGGATGCTATGAAAAAAGGGATAGTGGTATTACTAGAATGGGAAGAGAAGTTATTAAAGAAATGAATAGGGTAAAAATGATTGTAGATATGTCTCATTCTGCTGAATTTTCTACTTTAGAGGCTATCGAAATTTCAGAAGAACCCATTGTAGTTAGTCATGCAAACCCATTATTTTGGCATACAGGACTTCGTAATAAATCAGATGATGTTCTTAAGGCATTGAATGATAGTGGAGGTATGATTGGATTTTCTTTATACCCACACCACTTAAAAGGCGCTTCGGATTGTAGCGTTCGATCATTTTGTGAAATGATTGCAGAAACAACTAAAAGAATATCAATTAAACAAATTGGAATAGGATCTGATCTGTGTATTCACCACCCTGATAGTATTGTCGAGTGGATGAGAAATGGAACATGGACTAAAACTAAAGATTTTGGCGAAGGAAGCGCTTCTAATGCCGGTTTTCCTCCTCAACCAAGTTGGTTTGAGGACGCAAGGGGATTTGATAATCTAGAAAAGGGCCTCCAAGAGGTAGGGTTTAGTGTTGATGAGACGCACGACATTCTTGGTAATAATTGGTACAATTTTTACAGAAAGTTTGATTGATGAAAATTGAATTAAGAAAACCAGAATTTGTTATGAAACTGGATCGTTTGGGTTCTTTTCACCAATCTAAATTATCTTTTTTAAGAAGCTTTATTAGAGAATTTAAAGATTGGGATTTCCAAACACATGAGCTTAAGCTTGATAATTCTGGATTTGGTCACGGGGTTTATGTTGTTCAAAAAGGAAACAAACAATACTCCTTGGTATGTTTCTCCAACCATTTAGATGAAAACGAAAGATCAGATCGTGTTATTGCTACTAAGTGGGATGCCTCTTTTGTGCTTTATGATGGAATTCCAAGTTCTGCAGATATTCAAAGACTGAAAGAAAATGTCCCTCTTCAAGAACAAGGCAGAGTAACTGAAAAAGAATTATGCCTTTCTAGAGCAAATAAATCTGTTCGAGTTTTTGAGCATGTTGTAGATCAGCTTTCTCAAGGCCAACAACCAGACACCTCTTTGCTTTATAGTGTTGGTTATCTGTATAGAACTACTGCAGTATATGGGTCAGGAAAGTTTGGATTAGCTGATCGAATAAAAATTCAAGATAGAGAAGAATTAAAAGGACCTTTTCGACTAGAAATGATGTTAGTCTTTCTTGCAAGACAATTCACATTTGATGTTGTAAATCATGTTGCCTATCATCGATCCCCTACTACGTCAGCAAAATTAAGCGATGATATAGCACGTAACTTAGGTATTGGAAACTCAACGGGATTAGGAATGGCTCCATTTATTGTCAATCATCCTGCTTTGCTCAATCAATGGATTATGGCCAAAGAAAAGGCACTACGAGCAATTCGCTTACTAGAGTCAGTTAATGAAATTGAGAAAAATAATTTTCAATCATACTTATCTACCATTCAAGATAATATAAAATATTGGAAAACTGACAGTGATTATCAGATTCAAAAAAATGGTCAATTAACTAACGACCTTAAAGATTTTCAAAAGTATTTTAATACCAAAAAAATTGAAAAATATTTTTGGAATGAAGTTTATGAGTGGGCAGAGAAAAACACACATGCTGAATGTTGTGAATTTATTGTTTCATTAATGATGGAGGTCTATCCTGATATTGTGGAGCCGTTGAGCTATGAGATGTCCATAAATGAAGAAAATTACTTTGATATTGATACCACTCGTAATATCCAAGACATTTGTAACTTAATTGAAAAGCAATATACCTGGCTTCTAAAAATAGACTTTGAGCAAAAAGATAATATTTATAATTTTTGGTATTATTCTAAAAATAAACAAGAGCCTCGATTATCTGATCGGTTTAACGAGGAAGGTGCTGACCTAGAACTTCCCTTAGCAATCGCTAGAGATATCCATCATCTCTATAAAGGCTTAAAAAAAATGGATCCAAAAAAAGATATCAGCTTTTATTTATCTAAAAATCAACAATATAGGCATGTTTTGAGAAGAGTTTTTATTTGTGAGCAGCTTCCTTATTCAGAAATTCAAGATAATACTATATCCAAAACCCTCATACCCGTTGATATGCTTCGATTAAAATTATCATTTTTTGGAGCTACTCGTTTTGATCCACGCTCTGATAGATGGGTTAGAATTACTATGTATCAAGGAGCCCCTCTCATGAAAGAGATCTCACTTTCTAATGATAACTGGTCATATAAGAAAATTGCCTGATGCATTCCCTCTATGAAATAGAGACAACTGTCAAACGTTCAGCTAAATCACAAGGACTAAGCTGGGGAATTTCAGAGGAGATTGGAAAATCAATCAGAATTTTAGAACAATCAGGACTTCAAGGCCTTGAGTCATTTAAAAATATCGTAGATTTTGGGTTTGATAATTTAACAAAACTTACTGACATTAACCAAAAAACAACCGCTCATCTTTGCCCTATTCATTTTGGAATTTTTTTTCAAGATCGATCTCATCTCAAAGAAATGCACCAAACATTTAAATTTGAAAGCCTCAAAGAGCCTTTGATCTCTATCCCTTTTTTTATAAAAGCTGCAAAAAAAAATCTGATTTATTTTCATATTCAAAGTAGTGAAATAAGTATCTCTATTACCCCTGGTGAAATGACATCTATTAATCAAAATCAGATACCAACTTCAATTAATAATTTTTCTATAAAAGTAACTCAACAAAGACAACAGCAGTATTCAAACGAAACTTGGGAAGATTTGTATCAGCTATCTCTTGAAACATTTGTTGAAGAGACTGAAGAAAAGAAACTATCAGGTGCGGGCGCAGGTCTTTCTGATAACGATTAAATCTCTTTAAAAACAATATTTTTATTATCTATGATAAAATAGCGTTTGATTTGTATCAAGAAACCCTATTATATGTCCTCGAAAATTGATGAATTCGTATATAGCCAAAAGTACTAGAGTAAGATCAACTCCTTTTACTAATCGTATTGAGGAGTATGGTGTTCAATCGTATACCGTCTACAATCATATGTTGCTTCCTGCCTCTTTTAAGGGATTAGAGGAAGACTATGATCATTTAAAAAAGAATGTCCAATTGTGGGATGTTTCTGTTGAGCGACAAGTACAAATCAAAGGCCCCGATGCAGCACTTCTTACTCAATTGATGACCTGTCGTGATCTTTCTCAAGCCAAAGATCATATTTGTTATTATGCGCCCATTGTTGATGATCAAGGTAGAATTCTCAATGATCCTCTTATCATGAAAGTTTCCTCTGATACATGGTGGATATCCATTGCAGATACAGATGTTCTTTTATATGCAAAAGGGTTAGCCATTGGCCAAAAACTCGATGTTGAGATCTCAGAACCAAATGTTAATCCATTAGCTGTACAAGGGCCAAAATCTTTTGAACTAATGAAAAGAGTATTTGGAGATGAAATACTCAATTTAAAATTTTTCCATTTTAAAAGATTTCTTTTTCAAGATCATAATTTTTTAATTGCTAGATCGGGTTGGTCAAAACAGGGTGGTTATGAAATTTATGTTGATAATGATGAAAAAGGTCTTGAGCTCTATGATGCCCTTTATGCCAGTGGGAAAGATTTAGATGTTCGTCCCGGCTGTCCAAATTTAATAGAGAGAATTGAAGGGGGATTGCTTTCTTATGGTAATGATATGAATATGAACGATACTCCCTTTGAGTGTGGTCTTGACGCTTTTGTGTCTTTTAATGAAAATATAAATTATCTTGGAAAAAGCACTTTACAAAAGCAGAAAGAAAAAGGCGTTACACGATCATTAGTCGGCTTAAAACTTCAAATTGATAAGATATCACTTTCCAAGACTCTATCAATTTTTCAGAATGAACAGTTAATTGGCGATTTACGATCTGCTTGTTTTAGTCCTAAATTTCAGTGCTGCCTGGGTATTGCGATGATAGATAC
>JAQWPC010000053.1:0-4134 GCA_029245555.1 Alphaproteobacteria bacterium | reverse complement strand
TTGTAGATAAATGCCCCAGTACACTGCCCCTAAAAAAGATAAGATCACAGTCGAATAATGAATGAACATATTTTTATCAAAATCTAAAAAAATTAAATCAATGTTATAAAAACATAGATAAAAAGGAATTAACCCTGGGATACCAATTAAATAAATCACTGATCGTAAATTTTATCGATTTGCTTTGCTAAATCTATATCTCTTTCAGTAATTTCGTTCACATCATGAGAAATCAAAGCAATAGTAACCGATCCATACTCTAGCGTAATAGTGGGGTGGTGATTTTTCTTTTCTGCTAATAAAACAACCTGACTCACAAAGCCAAAACTTTGTCGGTAATTCTTAAATGAAAAAGTCTTGGTTAGTTTTCCTTGATTATCTTTCGGCCAAAGAGACATTAATTATGGTGCGGGAGACGGGTTATTTTCATGGATTTTATTGATGTCATCTAAGACTTCATCGTTCAGCTCGAGATTAACAGAGTCAATATTTTCTTTTAATTGGTCTAAACTAGTGGCACCGATTATGTTACTGGTTACGAAATGTTGCATATTAACAAAGGCTAAAGACATTTGAGTTAATGATAAATCATGCTTAGTTGCAATTTTAAAATACTCTTCCACAGCTAATTGAGACCTAGTTCCTTGATATCGAGGAAAGTTCTCTCCAAAGAGTTGTAGGCGTGATCCTTGTGGCAGCTGTCCATTTAAATATTTACCCGATAACATACCAAAAGCTAAAGGTGAATATGCTAACAAACCAGCTTTTTCACGAATGGACATTTCAGCTAAGCCCACCTCATATGTTCTATTTAAAAGACTGTAGGGATTTTGAACGGAAACAACTCGGGGTAATTCCTTTGCATCAGACAACTGCAAGTATTTTGATAGGCCATAGGCCGTTTCATTAGACAATCCTAGATAACGAATTTTTCCTTGTTCAATAAATTTTTGTGCTGTTTCTAAAATGTCTTCAAAAGCTGTCCAATCACCTTCCTGATCATTGTGCTTATATCCAAGCTTGCTAAAAAAATTAGTGGATCGTTCTGGCCAGTGTAGTTGATATAAATCGACATAATCTGTTTGTAATCTTTTTAAACTTCCTTCAAGGGCTTCAGACATATTTTTAGCATTAAATTGATTGCCACCCCCTCGTATCCAGCTAGGCCCTGGGCCTGCAACCTTTGTTGCTAAAATTATTTTATCTCTATTTTTTCTTTCAACAAACCAGTTACCTATCATAGTTTCTGTTTTGGTATACGTTTCCTTTTTAGGAGGTACGGCGTAAAGCTCTGCTGTATCAAAGAAATTTACTTCCCGATCTACTGAGAAATCCATTTGTTGAAAAGCCTCTTCTTGCGTATTTTGCTCACCCCATGTCATCGTACCGAGACAAATTAAGCTAACTTTTAAATCTGTATTTCCTAGTGTTTTGAATTTCATAAAAGATTAATACGGTTTTACTTGAAAAATTTCAAGATAATAGCCATATTATTAGTATATAAGGAGAAACAATGGTTGAACTAAAACAAAATGCATATGCTCAGTCCCAATCGACAGCCATCGATGCGGGTCTCAGAGAGTATATGATGAAAGTCTATAACTATATGACTTCTGGTCTTGCGATTAGTGGTTTGGTTGCTTGGGGATTTTCTATGTCTCCGACATTAATGGGAGCAATTTATGGCACTGGCCTGCAATGGGTAGTCATGCTAGCTCCACTTGGATTTATTTTCTTTTTAGGTGCTAGATTACAAAAAATGTCATTGGCAGCAGCACAGATGACCTTTTGGGCATTTGCTGCAGTAATGGGGATGTCGTTGTCTTATATATTTATTGTCTATACAGGCGTTAGTATCGTAAGAGTTTTTCTTATTACATGTAGTACTTTTGCGGCAATGAGTATTTATGGTTACACCACAAAAAGAGATTTAACGAAGTTAGGATCTTTTTTGATCATGGGATTATTTGGTATCATTCTTGCAAGTATTGTTAATATTTTTATGCAAAGTTCGGCAATGCAATTCATTATTTCATGTGTTGGTGTTCTTGTCTTTGTTGGTCTAACTGCTTATGACACCCAAAAGATTAAATCTACTTATTATGCTGTAGCAGGTACTAATTTTGCAGGCAAGGCTGCTATTATGGGAGCTTTAACTCTTTACTTAGACTTCATTAATCTTTTTGTCATGTTGATGCAATTATTTGGTCAACGCCGATAATTACAAAATTGACTATTAAATTTATTAAAGGGGTTATTTTTTTAACCCCTTTTTTATTTCTACCTTATCTTTCTCAAGCTTATACGACTCATCTTTTTTGTGAATGTATCTATACATACTCGGAGGAGCCATCCGGACCATTAGAGTTTTGCCCTCAGGATGAGGATGTAGATGTATACGTTGATGCGGAAATTGGGTTTTTTCAATTTGGTCTAAATGATGACTGGACTCCCCTTTCTATAACAGATGAAGTATTAATATCTGAAACATTTAACGAAGATACAAATTCAGGATTCACACAACGTATCACTGCAACACTTGATCGATTTAATGGAAAATTACTCGTTCAATATGATGGATATTTTGAAGATTACGGCACTAGTGTTTTTTCAGATCTTCATTATTGTTCTCTCATCCCCCCTAAACAACAATTTTAAATATTAGTATTAATTATTTATTTACTCATTAATATCCTCGAGTGATTGGATATCTACTAGCTATATGTGCTGCTGCCATTTGGTCTACAGTCGCACTATCTGCCACTCGAATTGTTAGATATTTTGGAAGTTATAATTATAATTTATTAAGACTTTTAGGCATTATTGTTATTTTCTTCCCTTATGTTTATATCAATTGGGAAAGTCTATATTTTGGTCAATCTATTTTTACTGCAATTGTTTTGTCTTCTATTATAGGAATAATTATTGGCGATACCTTTTTATTTGTATGTCTTAAAAGACTGGGCCCCCGACGGCAGGCCTTACTTTTTTCAATGCAAATACCTTTTACAATTATTCTAGCAGAAGTGTTTCTCCAAACGCTTCCTTCTCTTACTGAGCTCATTGGGTGTGCGTTAATTTTCTCTGGGATACTCATTGCTATTCAATTTAACCGAACAATTCCTGATGATGATCTTGAAAATATACAAGGTAATAAATACACAGGACTATTTGCAGGTATTGGCTTAGCGCTGTGCCAATCAATTGGAATTATATTAATGAAACCTGCTCTTCAAACAACAGACCCCATAATAGTTTCTTATCTCAGAGTTATTGTTGCAGCAGTCATTATGTTTGGCAGTCTATTTTTTATTAAAAACAATCAGCTCTGGGATAAAATGAAGAATATAAAAATAACATTATTTAGTATTTTTTTAGGCTTTATGGGAATGGGAGTAGGCATGACAATGTTAATCTATGCTCTTAAGTATGGCAATCCTGGTGTTATATCAACACTCTCCAGCACGATGCCAATAATGATTATTCCCATCTTATGGATTGTAACAAAAAACTATGCAGGCCACCTTGCTGTGGTGGGCGCAACACTTACTTGTATCGGGGCAAGTATAATTTTTTTAGCTTAATCTGCACCTTTTTGAACATTAACAATCTTTAATTCTTTAGATTGTTTGATTTGCGTTTGAAGAATCTTATTTAAAGGGTCTTTTCCTAAATGCTTTTTAAACTGCTTTTGACTTTTGCTGGCCTGATCGGTATTTCCTTCTGTAATAGCTATGAGAGCTTCTCTTAAATGAACTAACCCCTTTTGTTCATTAGAGAGTTTATATCGCATATATGCTGCTCTAGGATAGATGAAGAGTTTTGTAAAAGCATATGAAAACAAGATAATCAAAATAATAAAAGTAATAAACACAAACAGAAATTGAACAATTGGAATACTCAACTGCCACATCCCTAAGACTAAAGAAAGATTACCTGCATTATTAAAAAAATAAAATAATGAGCCATAACCTAAAACAAAAACAATAAGAATGATTAACAGTCTAATCATTAAATCATATTCTCTAAAAATATTTGATTGGTGTTATATATTTTTGCAAGATGATAAGTTGATTGAAAGTAAATTTTTTGATCAGCATTTAATTTTTCAAATTCAACAAGAGCATTAGCATA
>JAQWPC010000004.1:0-2777 GCA_029245555.1 Alphaproteobacteria bacterium | reverse complement strand
TTTTTTAATTTGTGCTATTACACGTGATGTTTCGAAAAGAACATTAGGTTTAAGGCACTTTGATTCACAGATTATAGGGGGAATAGCCTTATACCACGGTTTAATTGCAGAAATGAAAACCGGTGAAGGTAAAACCTTAGTTGCTACAATTCCTATCATTTTAAATTATATTTTTGGTAGAAGAGTGCATTTGATCACTGTTAATGATTACCTAGCTAAAAGAGATTCATTATGGATGGGTCCTATCTATGAATACTTAAATATCTCTAATAGCTTTATTCAAAATGACCAAACAATAGAAGAAAAAATTGAATCATATAATTGTCATGTTGTGTATGGAAACAATAATGAGTTTTGCTTTGATTACTTAAGAGATAATTTAAGATCCTTTCGATCTCCTAAAATGCAGAAGGCTCTTCAAATTGCAGTCATAGATGAGGCTGACTCTGTTCTTATTGATGAGTCTCGTTCACCTTTAGGTATTTCAGGGCCTGTAAAAACTCCCATTGAACTATTTAAAATGTGCTACGAAATAACTAAAAACTTAATAATAGATGATGTTGAAATTAATGAAGAAAGAAAAAATGTATTGCTCAAAGATAGTGGAATTAAGAAGATTGAGTTTAATCTAAAAAAAATTAATTATTTAAAAGGGAATAGCTTATTTGATAATGAAAATTTAGAAGCATATCAAATTATAAATCAATCGTTGAAAGCTAGATTTATATTTGAAAAAGATAAAGACTATATTGTAAAAGATGGTCAGATTGTTGTTATCGATGAATTTTCTGGAAGACTATCTCAAGGAAGAAGATTTGGAGAAGGCCTTCATCAATCACTAGAGGCAAAAGAAAATGTAAAGATTCAATCTGAGAGTATTACTCTAGCAAGTATTACATTTCAAAATTATTTTAAAAAATATGAGAAAATTTCTGGAATGACAGGAACCGCGCTCACAGAAGCAGAAGAGTTATTAGAAATATATGGTTTAAGTGTAGTTGAGGTTCCGACAAACAAACCAATGATTAGAAAAGATCATAATGATCAGATTTACAAAACTTCAGAAGAAAAGCACCTCGCTATACTAAATCTTGTAAAAGAAAAACATGCAGCTGGTCAACCAGTATTAATCGGAACTACATCTATTGAAAAATCAAACTTTATATCAAATCTTTTAGAAAAGTCTCATATACCTCACAATGTCCTTAATGCTAAAAATCATGAAAATGAAGCTGAAATCATTGCATCTGCTGGAAAACCTTCACAAATTACTGTTGCCACTAATATGGCAGGAAGAGGGACTGATATTAAGATTGGAGGAAATCCAGATGTTGATAAAAATTTTAGTAATGCAGATTATCAGAAAGTTATCAACTGCGGTGGACTCTGTATACTAGGTACAGAAAGACATGAAAGTAGAAGAATAGACAATCAACTAAGAGGAAGATCAGGTAGACAAGGAGACCCTGGGGAAAGTATTTTTTTTGTTTCTCTAGAGGATGATCTTATGAGGATTTTTGGCTCTGAAAAATTACAATCAATGTTATCAACATTAGGGCTTAAAAAAGGTGAGGTCATTGAACATAAATGGTTAACTTCTTCTATTGAGCGTGCTCAAAAAAGAGTGGAGGGGCATAATTTTGACATTAGAAAACAGCTTTTAGAGTTTGATAATATTATCGATAAACAAAGAAATATTATTTACTCAAAACGTGAGATGATTATAAGCGAAGATATTTTAGAATTTATAGCAGAAACTGAAGATGAATTTATTACTAATTTGCTTGAAGGTGAAAATGAAGAAGTAGAAAACTTCAAGAAAACATTAACCCACTTAAAAGAAAATGTTTTAAAAGAAAAAAAAGATTATCTAGAACAATTCAATAAAATTAAATCAGATAATTTAGAAAGACACAATGATATATATGAGCAAATTCTTAGACAAGTTACTATTACAATTCTTGATAAAAATTGGCATAGTCATATTCAAGAGTTAACAAATATCAGAATGTCTGTAAGTTTGAGTGGCTATGCAGGAAAAGATCCTGTTAATGAATTTAGAAAAGCATCTTTTAGTGCGTTTAATCAGTTAATTTATGAAATTCAAAAGCAAATAGTTTTAGTTCTCAATAACATGAATATTCAAAGCCAATCAAACGACAATCAAATAAAACTAACTGACTCTCAGCCAATTAATAAAAAGGTTGGTAGAAATGATCCTTGTCCATGTGGGTCTAAAAAGAAATACAAACATTGTCATGGAAAATCTTGACTTAAGGTAAGTAATTTAAATAGCGTTCATTCCTACTAGCTATTAAGTCATCAACATCTTTTTCTCCTAGATTATTCAGGTTATCCAATAAAGATTTTTTTAAACTTTCGCCAATATAACTATGATCCCTATGAGCTCCACCAATTGGCTCTTCTATAATTTCGTCAATAATATTGAATTTTAAACAATCAGAAGCAGTTATCCTCAAAGAATTAGAGGCTATTTCAGCATATTCTGATGATTTCCATAAAATAGAAGAGCAACCCTCAGGAGAAATAACAGAATATATTGAATTGCTTAGCATAAGAACTTTATCACTTGTACCTAAAGCAATTGCACCCCCTGAGCCACCTTCTCCAATAATTACAGAAATACATGGAGCACCACAATTTAAAGCTACTTTCATTGATTGAGCAATGGCTTCTGCTTGCCCCCTCTCCTCAGCATCTTTACCAGGATAAGCCCCAGAAGTGTCGATAAAACAAATTAATGGGATATTTAACTT
>JAQWPC010000001.1:0-7570 GCA_029245555.1 Alphaproteobacteria bacterium | reverse complement strand
AGAATTAATTTCAGGAATTTCTTTTAAAACATCGACGCACGCTTTAATGAAAAAAGACATTATTCCTAATTTCACTTCATGTTTTTTTTGAAATGCTGCTTGTTGTTTTTTTCGTAGATTCATAATAGCCGACATATCTACTTCATTAAATGTGGTCAGGATTGCTGCCGTATTTTGTGCATCCTTTAATCTTCTAGCAATAGTTTGACGAAGCTTTGACATTGGGACAGTTTTCTCATTTGAACTATCAACATTTGAGTCAAAATTAGGAATATCCATATCAAGAGCTTTAGCTTCAACGACTTTGGGGTCACCAACTACAGGGTCCTTTTGTTGAGGGTTTGGTTTAGATTGTTCCTGTATTTGTTGAGTTTTTTCAGATTTGGATTGAACCTCACCCTCATCATATTCAGCAATTACTTCACCAACTTTTACGTTTGACCCCTCTTGAATTAAAATTTTACTCAATTTTCCAGAAGATTGAGCTGGAATTTCAATTGTAATTTTCTCTGTTTCTATTTCTGCTAGATTGTCCCCTGCTTGAAAAGAAGATCCTTCACTTACTAGCCAAGACGTAAGGGTCCCATCAATAATTGATTCACCCAATTCTGGAACTTTAATATCTGACATTAATCTCTAGGTAAGTTTTTAAATTTCATAAAACTTACACCTATCCTCTCTTTTATAACACGTTTCAAAGATGCTTGAAGCGAAATTTGTTTTATTAGCTCTTGATTGGCGTTATGTCTTTTTGCAATACCTGTTGCTGGAGCAGCGGCTCTTTTTCTACCCACATAATGAATTTTTTGATCTAGTTTATATTTAGTAAATATATGCCTTATACGACTCTTCACGAAACCCCATGGGCCCATATTTTTTGGCTCTTCTTGCACCCATAAAAATTCGCAGTCTTTATGTTTAGAAATAACTGCTCCCAAGGTATCAAAAGGAAATGGATATAATTGTTCTATTCGAACTATTTTTATATTTTTTATTTTCAATTGCTTACGATAATCATCTAACTCATAAAATATTTTTCCAGAGCAAAATATAACACGTGTAGGACTATTTACCTCTTCATCAATAATTCTATGAAATGATGAGTGTCCAGAAAATTCGACTAAAGATGAAGTATTACTAGGGTGACGCAAAGTTGACTTTGGGGTAAAAATAATTAGAGGTTTTCTGAAGTTGCGATGAATTTGTCTTCTAAGGGCATGAAAATAACTTGCAGGAGTGGTGCAATTTAATATTTGTATATTATCTTCCGCAGCCATTTGTAAAAATCGCTCAATTCTTGCACTAGAATGTTCAGGCCCCATTCCTTCATGGCCATGAGGAAGAAGTAAAACTAAACCACTCATTTGCATCCATTTTCTCTCAGCTGCTGTAATAAATTGATCAATAATTATTTGAGCACCATTTGCAAAGTCTCCAAATTGTGCCTCCCACATAACTAAAGCGTTTGGATCCGCCAAAGAGTAGCCATATTCAAAGCCTAAAACGCCTAATTCCGATAAGAAAGAATCGATCACCTCATATTTTTTTTGTTTTTTAGAAATATTGTTTAAAGGAATATATCGTTCTTCTGTTTTTTGATCATAAAAAACTGAATGTCTTTGACTAAAGGTTCCTCTTCCTGAGTCTTGACCTGCTAAACGAACCTTGTTTCCCTCTTTTAGTAACGTACCAAATGCTAATGCCTCTGCAAAAGACCAATCAATCCCCTTACCTGTATCTATGGATTTTTTTCGAGAAGAATTAAACTTTTGAAGTTTAGGGTGAAGATTAAAATCGTCAGGAATAGTCACAATCTTATTACCAACCTCTTGGAGGGTTTTTATTGAGGAGGCTGTTCGACCTCTTCGAAGAGGGTCTTTTGGAGCTTGGCTTAAACCACTCCATTGACCTCCCAGCCAAGATTTTGTTTTAAGTTTATAAGTTTTTGCCTTATCAAATTTTTTCTCTAAATCAGACCATATTTTATCTCTTATAAAATCCACCTGTTGGTTTGAAACAATTTCCTGATCTGTGAGTTTTTGAGCATACAAAGTGGCAACAGATTTTTTCTTTTTGATAGCTTGATACATTAAAGGCTGAGTGAAAGAGGGTTCATCACCCTCATTGTGACCATGTTTACGATAGCAAAACATATCGACAAGGCTGTCTTTTTTAAATGTATTTCTAAAATCAGTAGCGGCTCTTGAAGCCAGAACAACTGCTTCGGGATCATCTCCGTTTACATGAAATATTGGAGATTGAACTATTTTTCCTATTTCAGAAGAATACGGAGCTGAACGACTGTATTGGGGGCTAGTTGTAAATCCTATCTGATTATTAATGATAAAGTGTATTAACCCTCCAATTCGATATCCGTTAAGCTGTGACATGGTAAATGTTTCAGCTACTATTCCTTGACCGGCAATAGCAGCATCCCCATGTACTAGTAGACCGGAGACTTTTTCATTATTTTGGTCGTCAATAAGAGCTTGTTTTGCTCGTATTTTGCCTGCTACTACTGGATTAACTGCTTCTAGGTGAGAGGGATTTGCTGCCATATTAACGTGAATAAGATTTCCATTGAAACTCCTATCAGAACTGGCTCCAAGATGATATTTCACATCTCCTGATCCTTGGTCGCTTAATGCATTTTCTCCTCCATGAATAAATTCGCTAAAAATTTGTATATGAGGCTTCTTAATTATATTTGCGAGTATGTTTAATCTTCCACGATGGGCACAAGCAAAAGAAAAATCTTCAATACCATAATCTGATGATCGTTTGAGTATTTGCTCTAAAGCAGGAATTGTGGACTCTGCACCATCAAGGCCAAATCTTTTGGTTCCACGATATTTTGTGTCTAAAAATTTCTCAAAAAATTCTGCGGAAATGAGTCTTTCTAAAATAGTTATTTTACCTTTAGAAGTTAACTGCATATCTTTGTTGTCTTCAATTCTATCTTTTAACCAACGATATTCTTCTGCACTTTGTATATGTTTATATTCAATAGAAAGTGTTCCAGCATAAATAGATTGTAATTTTTCAAAAACTTCTAAGACAGTTGCTGACTCAAAACCTAAATAACCAAAGAGAAAAATTTTTCTATTAAAATCTTTTTTTTCAAACCCATAATATTCTGGATCTAAACCAGATGGTTGAGTTTTTATTGCTAAACCTAAAGGATCAAGATGTGCAACCAAGTGCCCTATTTCCCTGTAAGCCCTAATCATCATGACAAGTCTTAGTGAGTCTGATATCGCTTGACTAAGCGACGTCTGAGAAAAATTTTGATCACGAGTTTTTTTTGACCAATCAAGATTATCGTAATCAGCGAGGATTGAGATTTCTTCAGGTTGAAGGGCATCAAAGAAATCATGCCAACTTTTATCAACCAAGGAAGGATCTTTGATAAAGTCTCTATAAATGGAAATTATCTGTGAAGCGTTATTATTGGTAAGGAATGAGTTATAAGATCTCATGTAACTTCTATATTTATACTCCTAACTTGGAGGACTGTCATATGTTAAATAAGCATTAAAGCAATTTATCAACAGCAGTCACCAGTCCCTGAACTGATTTAACAGATTTTTTAAGCATTGATTTTTCTGAAGCTGATAGTTTTACCTCGATAATCTTCTCCACTCCTTTACTGCCTATGAGGGTTGGTACACCCATATACATATTTTTAAGTCCATACTGACCATTGATAAAAGCAGCGCAAGGTAAGAGTTTTTTTTGATTTTGCAAAAACGCTTCTGCCATCTGAATGGCTGAACTTGCTGGGGCATAAAAAGCAGAACCTCTTTTTAAAAGCTTTACTATCTCACCGCCACCCATACGGGTACGATCAACAATTTTTTGAATTTTAGACATTGGAATTTTTTTTATCTTTATGTATTCCATTAAGGGAATACCTCCGATAGTTGTGTAATTAACTAACGGAACCATATCGTCGCCATGTCCTCCCAGAACAAATGTTTCAACATCATTAATGGAGACATTCAAAGCATCCGATAGAAAATATTTCATTCTTGATGAGTCAAGAACCCCCGCCATACCTACACACATATTTTTAGAAAGCTTAGAATACTTTTGTAATACATAAACCATAGCATCTAGCGGGTTAGTAATACAAATAACAAAAGCCTTGGGGGAATATTTTTTAATATCGAGAGCAATTTTTTTTATAATTTTACCATTCGTCTCTAAAAGGTCATCTCTGCTCATTCCTGGCTGTCGCGGAAGTCCAGCAGTTATAATAATAACATCAGAGTTTTTCATTTGAGAAAAATCATTGGTGCCTGATATTTTAGAAGTAAATCCCTCAACCGCAGATGATTGACTTAAATCAAGAGCTTTACCTTGAGGCATGCCATCCACAACATCAATTAAATTAATATCTCCTAATTTTTTTATCGCAGCTAAATGAGCTAGAGTTCCACCTATATTTCCAGCGCCAATTAATGATATTTTTGCCATTATTTATTCCTCGCTATTTCTAATTTAATCTCTGAAATTGCTTTTGCTGGATTTAAACCCTTAGGACAAGATCGCGTGCAATTCATAATAGAGTGACATCGATAAAGTTTAAACTTATCATCTAATTCTTTTAGGCGTTCTTTCTTCTCATCATCGCGACTTTCTTGAATCCACCTATTAGCCTGTAATAATGCAGCTGGACCTAGATACTTATCTTCATTCCACCAATAACTTGGACAAGAGGTTGTACATGAAAAACACATAATACACTCCCACTTACCGTCTAACTTATCACGATCTTCAACACTTTGAATATTTTCTCTCTCTTCATTTTTAGAATTTTTCATTAACCAAGGTTTAATTGATTTGAATTGTTCGAAGGCTTTTTTCAAATCCACAACAAGGTCTTTTATGACTTTCATATGAGGTAATGGGTAAATATTTATCTCTTTGGAACATTCATCAATGTGTTTTTGACAAGCCAGCGTATTAACGCCATCTATGTTCATGGCACATGAACCACATACGCCCTCTCTACATGATTTACGATATGTTAAACTAGTATCAACTTCAGATTTAATTTTGTTAAGTATATCTAATACCATGGTGCCTGCACTTGAAACGTCTATTTCAAATCGATCTATTTGAGGTTGCTCTCCCTCAACGCCAGACCAACGATAAACATTAATAACTCTAATATCAGAATTATTTTGTCCTTGTTCATCAATTAATTCTACATTGGAGTAAGTTTTTCCTTTAACAGGTACAGAGTTCTTAGGAAGAGTAAGTTGGACCATTAATAAACTCTTACTTGAGGCTGTATAACAGATATTTGATTACTGAGGGTGGTCATTCTGACAGGACGGTGTGAAATTTCAAATGTATCATTTTGCTTCCAAGCTAAAGTATGTTTTAACCAGTTTTCATCATCTCTTTCTGGATAATCTTCTCTTGCATGAGCACCACGACTTTCTGTTCTTTGTTCGGCAGAGACACCAACGCTTCCAGCCACTTCCATAAGATTATGAAGCTCTAAGGCTTCAATAAGGTCTGTGTTAAAAACATCTGATTTATCAACAATTTTTACGTGTTTTAAATCTTGATAAAGATTGCTTAATTCTTGATTCCCAAGAGACAAAGCCTCACTTTCGCGGTAAACACCAAATCTCTTCTGAACAGTTTTTTGCATTTTTTCTCTTAGCTCTCCAACTGATATATCACCATTATTATTTTTGATGGAATATAATCGGTCAATGATCTCTTGTGTAGAGCGATCTGATGGCATTTTATTAGCCTCTGTCATGTCAATAACTTGGCCCGCTTGAATAGCGGCTCCTCTTCCAAATACTACAAGTTCAGCTAGAGCATTTGTTCCAAGGCGGTTTGCTCCATGAACAGAAGCACAGGCAGCTTCCCCAATAGCCATTAGCCCTGAACAAACTTCTTCTGAATTTTCAGAGTTGGGTTTTAAAACCTCTGCTTTAAAATTAGTGGGGATGCCTCCCATACAGTAATGCACTGTAGGTATAACAGGGATAGGTTCTTTTGAAATATCTTTCCCACAAAAAGCTTTTACTGACTCAGAGATACCTGGTAGTCTTTTGGCTAGCATAGCAGCATCAAGGTGTTCTAAATGTAGATTAATATAATCTTTATTCGGACCACAACCACGACCAGCACTAATTTCTTTACTAATAAATCTTGAGATGACATCACGCGCGGCTAAGTCTTTAGCATTCGGGGCATACTCTAACATAAAACGAGTACCCTCATTATTTTTTAAAACACCACCTTCTCCTCTAGCTGCTTCAGAAATTAAAACACCCACTCCGTAAATACCAGTGGGATGAAATTGAATAAATTCCATGTCTGAGAGAGGTAATCCAGCTCGCAAAGCTATTCCCGCTCCATCTCCTGTACAAATATGTGCACTAGTAGAAGATTGAAAAATTCTTCCATACCCTCCAGTTGCGAGGATAGTCATTTTTGCAATAAATCTGTGCATGCTGCCATCTTCAATAGAAATAGCTAGTAAACCACAAATCTCATCATTGTTATCTTTTAATAAATCAATTGCATAATATTCATTATAAAACTGAACATCATTTTTTATACTTTGCTGATACAGAGTGTGTAACAATGCATGACCAGTTCTATCTGCTGCTGCACAGGCTCGATTAGCAGGTTCGCCCTTACCATTGTTAGTCATATGCCCCCCAAAGGGCCTTTGATAAATCTTGCCATTATCTGTTCTCGAAAAAGGCATGCCGTAATGTTCTAATTCAACAATGGAATCAACGGCATTAGAGCATAAATATTCAATACTATCTTGGTCGCCTAACCAATCAGAGCCCTTAACAGTATCAAACATGTGCCATTGCCAGCTATCCTCTCCCATATTTCCAAGAGCAGCTCCTATGCCTCCTTGGGCTGCAACGGTATGACTGCGGGTAGGGTATACTTTGCTCACACAAGCTGTCTTTAAACCTTGTTCTGAACAGCCCAGAGCTGCACGCAATCCTGCACCTCCTGCCCCAAGGACAACAACATCTAAAATATGGTCTGTATAATTGCTCATCTAAATAAATATAATAGGCAAAATAAATAATAAAATCAAAAGTAAGACTGAATCAGTTAATCTACTATATAACCTAACCTGATTATCATTAAAATAATCTTCATAAATTGTCAAAAGATTTAATCTTGTATGAAATACAGCAACACAAAAAAAAATAATTATTAGTAATTTTACAAAATTACTATCTAGAGAATTGACAAAATTCTCACTTGATAGATTGAGATTGTTCAAAAAGAAAATAACAAACCAATAACTTATGGGCACCAGAGTTAACGATGTAAATCTTTGCAAATACCATTTAGTTGAGCCTCTCATACAAAAATATACCAAGTAAAAAAAACAGTCATGATTATGTTCATATATAATATTATGTACGAAATAAGATAGACTTGGTTTAACTCCATACCCTTAGCAAATGACCAAAAAAAATATTTTATACCGTTTAATAGATGATGATTTAATGCGAAAAACCATAGTACAAAAATTATTTTTATAAGTGGAAAATTATAAATA
>JAQWPC010000176.1:0-3318 GCA_029245555.1 Alphaproteobacteria bacterium | reverse complement strand
TATCTCTATAGAGGATGATGGACCTGGTACTAACTTATCTCAGGAGCAGTTAATCAAACCCTTCACCAAAGGAGGAGAGCAACTGAATGAAGGAACAGGCCTAGGATTATCTATAGTGCAAAAGTTAATAAAACTTAATAGTGGTGAGTTAAATTTTGAAAAATCTTCATATGGGGGATTAAAAGTAATAATCTCCTTAGAAGTAAAATAGTTTTAAAATAACTTTCCTCCATTTGGCACTTTTTCTGAAGGCATAACTAAAATAGGGTTGTTTTCTTCATTGGGAAAGCCAAGGACTAGCACCTCAGATATCATTTTTCCAATTTGCTTAGGGGGGAAATTGATAACTGCTGCTACTTGCTTACCAAGAAGGTCATTGGGATTATAATTCTGCACCAGTTGAGCAGATGTTTTTTTGTGCCCAATTTTTTCTCCAAAATCAATTAATAAAAGCATACTTGGTTTATTAGATTTATCATTGATACTAGACTTGATTACCGTCCCTACTCTAATATCTAATTTTTCAAATTCATTAAAAGTTATCATTTATAATTTAAAAATGTCTTAATTTTATTCAGTCCTTCAAAAGAATTACCGATAGCTGCCATTGTTTTATCCATACTATCTGTATCTTCAATCCAAATATTGAATGCATAAACATAAATTGCATAAGCAGTTGTAAATTCTAGCGGAGATTTCAAATAATTTTTAAAATATCTTGAGATATACTTATTGATAGTTATAAAATATTTTGGATTTTTTTGAGACTCTAAATATATTTTAATTACAAGGTTTTTATATTCTAACAAACAATCTAGTCTTAAAATTATACCTTCAAATATCTTATCTTGAGAGGAAAGATCTTTGGATGGCAATTCTATTTTTTCTACAAGGAAGTTTTCAAAATCATCAATAAAAATATCAAAATTAGAATAATCTTTATTAAAATTCTTTAATTGTGCAAAAACTTTTTTTGAATGAGCGATCTTATTGATTTGAGTCAAAAAGGATTTATTTAGTACTTTTTTTTTCAACGCTTAATTCCTTAGCACGTTTATAAGCCCTATCCAAAGTGGTGTATATCGTTTTTTTTATGTTTTGCGATTTTAAGTACTTTACTCCTGCTTGAGTAGTGCCTTTTTTACTGGCGATAGCCATTACAAATCGATCTAAATCTTCAGAGCTATTATTTAACTCTAAGACATTTTGAAATAATTTTATCAAATCAAAATCTTTAATCTTGGATTTTGAAGATAACTTCTTAGCAGCAATTAAATAAGTATTAATTATATAGGCTATGAATGCTGGACCGCTACCAAAAACAGCTGTGGCTACATTAATGTCATCTTCATTATTGGTGAATATGGTAGAACCAAAAGAACTTATTAAATCTTTAAAATTTTTATCAATAATTTTTTTATTCTTAGAATAGATATACGTTTGTGAAAGAGATTTTTTTGCCATAATATTAGGCATTATTCTTATTACTTTTTTACTATTGAGTTTTTGAGAGATAGAACTAATAGAAACTCCAGCCATACAAGAAATAATAGTTGGTTTATTGTTAATAAGAAACTGGAAGTCACCTCCTATTTTTTTAAAAACATCAGGTCTTATAAGTAGAAAGATATAATCATAATTATAATCTAATTTTTTTATAATTTTCTTATCTTTTATAGAACAGATAGATTCTTTAGAATTTATATAGTGTATAAGATAGTTCTTACGTAAATTAGGCGATAATAAGGATTTGGCTAGATGTCCAAAACCAATAAATAATATATGAGACTTACGCGTGGCCAACAATTTTTTGATTTATTAGACTATATGACTGCTGAATTGTTTCATCACCCTTCAGTAATACAGATACTAAATGGTTAAATTCAGAAAGAATATTTTCTAAATAAATCTTTATATCTTCCGATGTAGACTGACCGGCTATAGGAAGACTATGTTTATAAACAATTTTATTATTTGTATTTTGTTTAAGAGTGCCGATGATTAAATTGTTATTAATTTTATTAATGTGATGAGTTAAAAAGCTATATTCATAATTATCAATACTAAATGAAGTGATTAAGACGTTTAAGTCTTTAATCCACTGAAAGTCCATAATCACTTTTTGATCATGTATCTCAGTTAAAAGTGATATTTCATACCCTTTGCTTTTAGCGCTCTCTTGCTTAACATTAAATATTGCCTCTAAATGAGAAATGGGCCCAGAATCAATGTTTTTCTTTGACATACACTATATATATCACATTCCTTGCTATTGAATATACTAGATATGGTATAAAGTTGTGAGTAATTATCGCTTATTTATTAATCTTTGGAAGATATTTTTTTAATCGATCAAAATCAGACTTAACACAGCGACATAATTCGTAGATATCTAAAAGGTTATAAATTAAATAAGAGCCTTTTGAATAAAGTTTATCTTTGCTCGATACATAACTTGTATTATTACTTTTGGAAGTGTTTGAATATCCAGACTTCTTAAATCCTGTGGCTTTTACTTTTTTGGGCTTTGGCATTAGATGGTATAGCTTATCTTATATATTTGGTTTTATTTATTTTTATTTATTCGCAAAAAAAAATTTACGATACTTTAACTTAGATAAAAAGACATTAGATGATCTTTTTTTCTACCAATTCTTATCGATCATTATTGGTGGAAGGATTGGTTATATAGTTTTTTATAATTTTAATTTTTATATATCCAATCCTATTGAAATTTTTAGAGTTTGGGAAGGTGGGATGTCTTTTCATGGTGCTCTTTTAGGTGTGATCTTGACTACGATAATATTTAGTAAGTTAAAATCATTATCCTTATTGCTACTTTCAGATTTATTAAGTATTTGTGCCCCCATAGGAATATTCCTTGGAAGGATATCTAATTTTATGAATCAGGAACTAGTAGGAAGACAAACAAACTTTTTTCTAAGCATAAGATACCCCAATGAAGAAATATATCGACATATCTCTCAAATATATGAGGCTTTATTTGAAGGATTAATACCTGCTATAGTGTTAATGGTTTTATTTTATACTAAGAAATTAAGACATGGGGTTATTACAAGCATATTTCTCATTAATTATGCATTAAGTCGATTTATTATTGAATTTATAAGAGAGCCAGATAGCCAAATTGGATTAAAACAAGAATTGTTTTCACAAGGTCAATTACTATCAGTACCTATTTTATTTTTAGGACTAATATTTTTATATATATGTCAATTCAAGCAAAAATAGATCAGGCCATTCATCATCTCGGATCAATAAGCATCCAAGATTTTATTGAAATATCAAATTTCGATA
>JAQWPC010000174.1:0-1614 GCA_029245555.1 Alphaproteobacteria bacterium | reverse complement strand
TGATTATGTTGTCTGTGCCTCTGGACACTTCTCAACACCAAATGTTCCAAACTTCAAAGGATTAGAAAAATTTGGTGGCAGAGTTATGCATGCTCATGATTTCAGAGATGCCCTAGAATTTAAAGATAAAGATATTTTAATTGTTGGTACCAGTTATTCTGCAGAAGATATCTCTTCGCAATGTTGGAAGTATGGTTGTAAATCTGTCACCATAAGCTATCGAACAAATCCAACAGGATTTCATTGGCCTGATAATTTTTCACAAGTACCTTTAATTGACCACATAGAAGAAGGTAATAAGGTCACTTTTATTGATGGAACAACTAAGATTATTGATGCGATTGTGCTTTGCACAGGGTACCTTCATCATTTCCCTTTTCTTCCAGATGAGCTAAAACTCAAAACCAATAATTGCCTATGGCCGCTTGGAATATACAAAGGTATTTTTTGGGTCGATAATCCCAAAATGATGTATCTAGGAATGCAAGATCAATTTTATACTTTTAACATGTTTGATGCTCAAGCTTGGTACGCAAGAGATTTTATTCAAGGTAAAATTTCACTGCCAAATAAAGAGGAAATGCTTAAAAGCAACCAACAGTGGAAAGATAGAGAAGAAAAGCTTGAAACAGACGAAGATATGATTTGGTTCCAAGGCGATTATACAAAAGAATTAATTGAGGCAACTGATTATCCTACCTTTGACATTGAAGGTGTGAACAAGACATTTATGGAATGGGAACATGATAAACATAATGACATCATGGGATATAGGAATAAGTCATACAAATCACTTATGACAGGCAATGTTGCCCCGAAACACCATACAGCTTGGTCAGAAGCATTAGACGACTCAGCAGAAACATATTTGAAAAATTAAATTAATGATATTCCAGCTCTTAAAAATTCTAAGAGCTGGAGAAAAAAAATGAGCAACAATACAATTAATCTTATCGGTTGGATTTTATTTATCATATCTGCTGTAGGCTTTGTCATTTCTAGTATCGGAAGCTTTTGGGCCATGTTTGGAAGTATATTTTTCTTTATTGCTTGTTTTGTATTCTTAATTCCTTTTTTTAGAAAAAAAAAAGATTAGCTTGATGTTTTACTCAGGAGTTTGTTTTGGAACAAATAACTTAGAAGAAGCAGGTAAGTTTTACGATGTTGTTTTCAAATCTATTAATGTTGTGAGATGTCAAACAACTGAAAACGAAATTGGATATGGATACTCAATTGAAGAGGAATGTTTTTGGGTAATTAAGCCTTTTAACAAAGAACCTGCAACAAGAGGTAATGGTTCTCAAATGATTATTACCGCTAATTCAAAAGATGAAGTGGATCTCTTTTATGAAATAGCCTTAAAGGCCGGTGCCCAAAGTGACGGTGCACCAGGATTACGAGACCATACCCCAAATTATTATGGTGCCTACATCAAAGACTTAGATGGAAATAAAATCCATATTTATAAAATAATTTAAGCTACTTCAATTACTAAGGAATTGTTTTATCTTTGCCTTTAGGTATCAATTTATCTTTATCATAAAAGGGTAAGTCAACAACATCACACTCAACAAAATCACTATCCTGCGTCTCAGCTCTGACCTTTCTATTTAT
>JAQWPC010000010.1:0-4321 GCA_029245555.1 Alphaproteobacteria bacterium | reverse complement strand
ATCTGCTGTTTTAGAAGGTAAGATTAAGCCTGGAAATGTTGTCGTAATTAGATACGAGGGACCTAAGGGAGGTCCAGGTATGAGGGAGATGCTTTCCACAACTAGTGCTATTTATGGTCAGGGAATGGGTGAAGAAGTTGCTTTAATAACTGATGGTCGTTTTTCGGGAGGGACAAGAGGTTTCTGTATTGGGCATGTTGGGCCTGAAGCTTATGACTGTGGACCAATTGCTTTGATTGAAGATGGTGATGAAATTGAAATTGACGCAGAGAATAATCGATTAGATTTGAATGTTTCACCTGAAGTTTTAGAACAAAGAAAATCAAAATGGGAGCCTAGAGAACTTCATTTCCATTCCGGTACACTTTGGAAGTATGCTCAAACTGTTGGGCCAGCTCATTTAGGGGCAGTTACTCACCCAGGTGGAAAAAAAGAAAAAAGAGTCTACTCAGATATTTAAATCCATCAATATAGGACAGTGATCAGAGGGTCGTTCCATATCACGATATTCCTTTAGGACTTTTACTTTCATTATTTTATTTTTTAAAAAAGGAGAAATTAAAAAGAAATCAATCCGTATGCCTTCCTCTTTACCAAATTTATAAGTTTTATAATCAAAAAAAGTATAACTATTTTTTTTTGGCTCACTTTCAAAGACATCCAATAAGTCAAGATTGAGATATTTATAAAATTCTTTTCTAGTTTCGGGTTGTGCTAAAGCATCTTTTCGATACTTCTTTATATCATGAGCATCCTCATCTCTAGGAATCACGTTAAAATCCCCAGTTATAATTACTTCATAATTTTTCTTTAATTGCTTTATTTGATTATACAAAAGATCCATCCAATTTATTTTATAAGAAAATTTTTCGGTATCGATTGGATTTCCATTTGGAAAATAATTATTTACTAACGCTATCCCTTTTTTTTCAAGAAGTAATACATTATTTCTGGCCTGAGGTTTGTTTAACTCTGAAAAGGAGATGTCTTTAATTGGCATTTCTTCTTGATAAGAAATCGAGACACCATTGTAACTTTTTTGATTTTGGCTAATTGTATTATAAGAATAGGGTTTAAAGAAATCAGATACATAGATTTTATCATCGATCTTTAGTTCTTGGAGGCAAATGATATCTGGTTTTTCCTCTTGAATGAGTCTTTGAACTAGAGGCTCTCTTGCACGCAGAGAGTTAACATTCCAACTAATTATTTTCAATTTAGACGCTAAATGAACTTCCACAGCCACAAGAATTTTTTGCTTTAGGATTAGTTATACTAAAACTAGAACCTATCATTTCTTCTTTGTAGTCGAGTTCAGATTGATCAATAAACTCCATGGAATTCTTATCGATAAGAACTTTTAAATCATTAAAATCAAAAATTTCATCTTTTTCATGATTTAGTTCATTATCGCTTTTGAATATATATTGGAAGCCAGAGCAGCCTCCACCTTTAACTTTTATTCTAAAATATTTCATTTTTTGGGACGATAAAACTTCTTGAATTTTACTTATTGCCTTATCTGTTATATTAATATTTCCCATATGTTTAGTAATCTATCAGCTTTAAATGAAAATTCAAAAGGAAGACTATACGATGTGACCCCAGATCATCGATTACCCTATGAGAGAGACAGAGACCGAATTTATCATTCTACAGCTTTTAGAAAACTCAAAGATAAGACACAAGTTTTTATGTTTGAAAAGGGGGATTATTATCGAAATCGCTTAACCCATACATTAGAAGTTTCCCAAATAGCTCGATCAGTCAGTCGTAAATTTCAATTAAATGAAGATTTAGCTGAGTGCATATCTCTTTGTCACGATTTAGGTCATAGTCCTTTTGGTCATGTTGGGGAGGATATAATCACTCAAGAATTGGACCATAATTTTAATCATAATATCCAATCTTTTAGACAAGTAACTTTATTAGAAAAAAAATATGTTAGCTACGATGGTCTAAACCTTTCATGGGAAACTTTGGACGGATTAATTAAACACAATGGACCAATACAAGATCCTATTCACGAGTATGGCTTATCAAAAGATTTTTATTTTGATTTAAATAAAAATCCATCTTTAGAGGCTCAGATTGCATCCATATCCGATGATATAGCCTACATTGCTCATGATTTTGATGATGGGATTCGATCAGAAATACTAAATTTAAAAATATTATCTAAATATAGTACTTTATTTGATTTTATTGATTTTGATTATCTTTTTTCTTTGAATGACAAAGTTGCTCGTAATTATTTTACAAGACAAGTTATAAATTATTTAGTTTTAAATCTCATTAAAGAAACAGAACTTAAATTAAATAACCCTAAGATTGAAAAACATGTTGATATTATTAATGCATCTGAATTTTGTGTCGGTTTTAGCGCTAATATATCTGAGCAGGTAGCCCTTATGAAAAGTTATTTATATGAACATTTTTACACCTCTGACTTTGTCTACAATAGTAGAACACATGCTGAGAAAATTTTAGTTTTTATAATTAACTTTTTAAAAGAAAATATTTCAGAATTACCATCTAGCTGGAAAAGAAAAATTACTGATGAACAATCAAAAAAACAAACTATAGTTGATTATGTTTGTGGGATGACAGACCAGTATGCCATAAATTTTTATAAGAATTATGCTTCAAAACATTAAAACTGAATTATTATCATCATTAGACAGGTGTTATGATCATATCGATATCAAAATTAATGACATAGAGGTTTCAACTTTATTTGATCAAAAAGGAGACTTCACTTCAAACATATGCTTGAAATTATCAAAAATACTAAAAGCAAAACCAACTGAAATTGCAGAAAATATCATCCAAAATTTTTCTCTAGATTTTGTAGATAAAATTGAAATAGCAGGTCCTGGTTTTTTAAATATTTTTATAACTAACAATAGTTTTAAAAAGCTATTAATAGATAGAGAAACATCTTCTAAAAATGCTGAAAAAATCAATATCGAATTTGTTTCAGCTAATCCTACTGGGCCTCTACATTTAGCACATGGTAGAGGGGCTATAGTAGGTGATGTATTGTCAAATTTATATGAATATTTTGGCAATAAGGTTAATCGTGAATATTATGTAAATAATACTGGTAATCAAATTAAAGAATTTTTGTCTTCAATTTTATTTTCTATCTCTGAAAAAAATAATTTAGAGCTAAAGTATAAGCAATTTTATAAAGGTGATTATATTGAGGGTATAGCAGAAGTTTGTTATCAAAAATTTTATAAATTGTTTAACAAGAAAGACTTTTCTGTAGATGAAGAATTAATCATTGTTAATTATGCCATAGAAAATTTAGTTAATGACTCTATAGAAATTTTAAAAAAATCTGGGATTCATTTTAATACAGTTTCATATGAAACGGATATTATGAAAGGAAATTATCTTGATGAGATTATTGCTAGCTTGAATAAGCAAAACCTTATTTATAAAGGCCAATTACAAATGCCAAAAGACTTCAAGGGCACCCTTAAAGATAATGAAATTACTATTTTTAAGTCTACTAATTTTGGCGATGATGAAGATAGAGCCTTAACCAAAAATGATAAAACACCAACATATTTTGCCAATGATATAGCCTATCACGTAGATAAACATAAAAGAGGCTTTGATAAGCTTATTAATATTTGGGGTGCAGATCATTTGGGCTATTTAAAGCGATTAAAATCTGCTTTGATATCTTTATACCCATCGTTAGATTTCTCAGTCGTTTTTTGTCAAATTGTAAATTTAAAAAGAAATGGACAAATTCAAAAGCTATCTAAAAGAGAAGGAAATATATTTGAATTAAACTTATTGATTGAAGAAATTGGCATCGATAACTTTCGATATTTTATGTGTTATAGGAAAAATGATACGCACATGGATCTTGATATAGATTTAATTAAAAAAGAGAATAAAGAAAACCCAATTTACTATATTCAATATTCCTATGCTAGATCTCAATCTGTTTTAGATCGAAAAAAAAAAATAATTACCAGCAATGTTGATTTTTCTAAAGAGTTAAAAAATCTATATAAACGACTATATGATTGGGATTACGTCGTTTTAAATGCTTATAATAAAAACGAAGTACATTTAATTGCCCATTACTTAGAGAGCTTAGCTTCCTTTTTTCATACATTTTGGTCTTCATCTAAAGATAATCCAAGTATGAGGTTTCTAGATCAAGATAATAATATTTCATCAGAATTCTTTGAGCTTCTAACACGTTATCAAGAAATTGTCTCTAAAGGCTTAGGTATACTTGGTATTAAACCTAAGTTAAAAATGTGAAAAAAAAGAAATTAATTATTTTTTTTAT
>JAQWPC010000136.1:0-5204 GCA_029245555.1 Alphaproteobacteria bacterium | reverse complement strand
TAGCTTTAGGATTTGATCCAATTTGGTATGGCGTTTTGTATACTATTACTTGTCAAATCGCATACATGACTCCGCCATTTGGTTATAATCTATTTTTAATGAGAGCGATGGCGCCTAAGGAAATAACTTTAATCGATATATCTAGGTCAATTATACCATTTGTTTTAGTCATGTTGTTCGGGCTTGTTATTATGATGATGTTTCCGCAGATTGCTTTATGGCTACCCACAACTATATTGGGTTAAACCAGCTTTTATATTTAAAAATTATACAATTTAAGCATATAATAAATGCATTGGAGGAATCTTATGTCGACAAAAAATAAAATTAAAACTCCCTCATCTTCTAGAAGGGGATTTCTAAAAAAAGCAGGTTTAGTTTCAGCGGCAGCTATCGGTGCAACAGCAGCAAAAGCACCATATGTTTACGCAGCAACTAATCCAATTAAATGGAGATTACAAACTTACTCTGGTGCTCCGTTGGGTGCTCACGTTGTCCTTCCACAAATTGAAGCTTTTAATAAAGCAGCATATGGTGAAATGGAAATCGAACTTTTTTATGCAGATCAATTAGTTCCTACTGATGAGCTATTTAGAGCTATGCAGGCTGGTACCATTGATGCCGTTCAAAGTGACGATGCTACTATGGGATCGCCAGTAGATATTTCGGTTTTTGGTGGATATTTCCCCTTTGCAACGAGATATAGTCTCGATGTTCCAGCGATGTTTAGATATTATGGTTTGGATAAGATTTGGGCTGAAGCATACGGTGAAGTAGACAATGTAACATGGCTAAGCACAAGTGCATGGGATCCATGTCACTTATTCACTGTTAATAAGAAAATTGAAAAACTTTCTGACATGAAGGGGTTAAGAGTTTTTGGTGTCCCTACTGCAGGACGTTTCTTAGCACAATATGGTCTAATTCCAGTTACTGTTCCTTGGGACGATGTTGAAGTAGCAATGCAAACTGGTGAACTAGATGGTGTTTGCTGGTGTGGATTTACAGAAGCCTATGAAGTTGGTTGGGCTGATATTTGTAACTATGCTCTTACAAACTCAGTAACAGGTGCTTGGTTTGGTTCTTACTTTGCTAATTCTGAAAGCTGGAACAAACTATCACCAAAACTGCAGGAATTATTTAAAATGTCTATTGATCAATCTCATTACTACAGACAAGTATGGTATTGGGGTGGAGAAGCTGATCTTCGTGTCAACGGTAAGAAGATGGAATTAACAAGTCTTCCTACTGATGAATGGGCAGGCGTTGTAAATGATGCTGGTAAGTTCTGGGATGATGTAGCAGCCTCTTCTCCAAGAAGTGGTAAAGTTGTGGAAGCATTTAAGCTTTATGCTGACACAATGGAAAAAGCTGGATATCCGTATAGATAATTATTTTTTTCTTCACCCTATTATTTATTAGTAGGGTGAAGAAACTAATCTAAAAAATTTCAAATTTAAAACATGGGCATTACTTTTAAAGAATTAGAAAAAAAAATTAAATCTAAAGAAATCGATACCATTCTTGTTTCTCTCTCTGATATGCAAGGAAGACTAGTTGGTAAAAGGGTTACAGGTAGAGCATTTCTAGACTACGTACACAAAGAAACACATTTTTGTAATTATCTCTACACTGTAGATATGGATATGTATACGGTACCTGGTTTCAAATCTTCTTCATGGGAGACGGGCTATGGGGACATGACTGTAAAACCTGACCAGAATACTTTGAAGGTTTTACCTTGGTTAGAGAACACCGCTATAGTTTTAGGAGATGCTTTTGAGCATGATGGTAAAACGCCAGTTGCCCATTCAACTCGACAAATTTTGAGAGAGGCAATTAAAAAAGCTAATAGCATGGGTTTTGAACCTATGCTCGGCTCAGAGTTAGAATTTTTTTTATTTAAACAAACCTATGAAGAAATACACGCTAATCATTACAAAAATTTAAAAGAGACTTCTTGGTATATTGAAGACTATATGATTTTTCAAACCTCAAAAGAGGAACCATTTAATCAAGAATTAAGAAATAGTTTATTAGAGTCTGGAATATATGTGGAGTGCACAAAAGGGGAGGCCTCTCCTGGTCAGCAAGAAATTAATGTTGTTTTTACAGACGCTTTAAATATGGCAGACAATCATATTTTGATTAAGAATGCTGCAAAAGAAATTGCCTATAAGCACAATCGTGCTGCTAGTTTTATGGCTAAGTATAATAAAGATGTCTGTGGTAGTTCATGCCATATTCATAATTCTTTATTTGATATAAAAACCAAAAAAAATATTTTTGCTGATCCTAAAGATAAGTTTGGAATGTCAAAGATCTTTAAAAGCTATGTCGCTGGACAAATTTTATTTTTAAGAGATCTGTCTATATTTTTGGCACCAAATGTGAACTCTTATAAACGCTTTCAAGAAGGGTCTTTTGCTCCCACAACTGCCGCTTGGGGTATTGATAATCGTACTGCTGGATTTCGTCTCGCTGGTCATGGGGGGTCAATTAGAATTGAATGTCGAGTACCTGGTGCCGATGTTAATCCTTATCTTGCTTTCGCTGGTCTTATTCAAGCAGGCTTATATGGTATCGAAAATAAACTTGAACTTGAAGAGCCTTTATCAGGTAATATATATCAAAATAAAAAAGCAAAGAATGTCCCAGGAACTCTAAGAGAAGCTATCGATTTAGCAAAAAAATCAAAATTACTTAATCAAATTTTCCAACCTGATGTACTAGAACATTACATTCATGCTGCTGAATGGGAGCAGTCTGAATATGATAAATCTGTCAATGATTGGGAACATCGTCGTTATTTCGAGAGAGGATAAATAAGGAGAAATCATGCAAAATATGAACTGGAATTATCCAACCAATATTTGGTTTGGAATTGATAGAGCAAAACAAATTCAAGAGGCTTGTAATAGTCTTGACATCAAAAATCCTCTAATTGTTACTGATCCGGGGTTACTGCAAACACCTATCATTGATCAAATTAATAGTGATTTAACTTCAAAAACTGCAGTTTACTCTGATGTTCAAGGAAACCCTACTGGATCAAATGTAATTAATGGCGTTCAAGTTTTCCTTGAGGGAAAGCATGATGGTGTAATTGCTATTGGAGGAGGGTCGGGGATGGACGCTGGAAAAGGTATCGCTTTTCTTGCCCATCAATCAAGACCTTTATGGGATTTTGAGGATATTGGTGATTGGTGGACAAGAGCTGACTCTTCATTGATTAAGCCCATAATAGCAATTCCAACAACAGCTGGAACTGGATCTGAAGTAGGACGAGCGGGTGTTTTTTTAAATGAAGAAACTCATAAAAAGAAAATTATTTTCCATCCTAAGATGCTTCCCCAAATTGCTATTTTAGATCCCTCGTTAACTATCAATCTTCCTAAGGGAATAACTGCTGGAACGGGTATGGACGCTCTAGCCCATTGTATTGAAGCTTATTCCTCACCCTTTTATCATCCTATGGCAGAAGGCACAGCGGTTGAGGGCCTGAGATTAGTTAAAGAAAATATACAAGAAGTTTATCATAATGGAACAAACGTTGAGGCTCGGGCACACATGTTGGTTGCTTCAATGATGGGCGCAGCTGCTTTTCAAAAAGGATTAGGGGCAATTCATTCTATTACTCATCCTGTAAATTCGCTCTATCACACTCATCATGGCACCACTAATGGAACTGTGATGCCTTTTGTTCTGAACTTTAATAGGGTGACGATTGAGAAAAAATTTGATCGTTTGGCTAAATTTTTAAATATTCCAAATGGTTTTGAGGGTATTGTAAATTGGGTTATTGATCTAAAAAAAGAAATGGAAATCCCTGAAACTTTAAAAGACATGGGTGTAAATATAGGGGATGAAGTTAAGCTGGCTCCCTTGGCTCAAGAGGATCCAAGCACCGGAGGTAACCCTCTAGAAATGGATGAAAATAAATTTGAAAAGCTTATTGGAAATTGTATTGAGGGTAAGTATTAAATTTTCAAAAACTGCTTATGTGCCTTTTTGGAAACACAGGCGACAACATCACCATCAGATTTAAAATTTAAAGGATTACCTTTCCAGTCTGTGATAATTCCCCCAGATTCCTCAATAATATTAATTAAAGGAAGGTAATCGAAGGGTTTTAGAAAAGACTCAACAACAAGAGGAATTCTTTTCTCAGCAAGAAGGCCATATTGAACGCAATCTCCCCCTAAGGAGACATACTTAGTCTTTTTTGCTAAGGCATTATATTTTCTATTTTTATTAATTGATTTAAATGCAGTCATTCCAGAAGTGCTAAAAAAAATATCTTTAAGGGAGAGGTCTAGAGAAGATTTTTTTAATTTAACTCCATTGCAATAGGCGCCATTATCTTTTATCCCAATCCACCTTTTTTTAATATCCGGGCTATTAATAATTCCGAATACAGGGTACCCATCTTTACATAAAGAAATGAGAGTTCCATAACTACCATTACCATTAATGAAATTTTTTGTTCCATCTATGGGATCGATAACCCAAACATAAGATGAATCTAATTTCTTATTCGCAAACTCTTCTCCATAGATTCCATGATCTGGATATTTTTTTTGAATTAGAGATCTTAATTTTTTTTCTATTGCTGTATCTATTTTAGTAACAGGGGATTTATCATATTTAAAGTTTATTTTTAACTTCTGAGGTGAATTTTTTTTGATAATTTGTTCGGAAAGACTTACGAGTTTTTTAGCAAAATTTAAAAATTCTGATACTTCGTTCAATTTCAAAGACATGTTAAAAAAATATATACAAAAAAAACATTACTACTATGGGATTTTTTAATGAATATTATTAGAAATCTTTTGGAAAATTAGATCAAAGTTGTCAGAAGTCTGAGCTCCATTAATTACTATTTTTTTATCAACTATAAAAGTAGGTACGCTACTAATACCCATTTTTCGAGCTTGTAATTCTTCATTAGCTAAGGGTTCTATATTGTCCTTATTGGATAAATAACTTTTTAGTTCATCTTCATCGATAGCATTATTGACAGCAATGCTTAATAAAATATTTGGGTCTCCAATATCTTCACCCCTTAAAAAATATGACTCAAATAAATCTTCAAGGACTTTGATTTGCATATTTTTCTCATAAGCTAGGGCTAAGAGTCGATGGGAATTAAAAGAATTGGGCGTTACTTCAATAGAATCGAAATTAAAGTCTATACCCTCTTT
>JAQWPC010000128.1:0-19833 GCA_029245555.1 Alphaproteobacteria bacterium | reverse complement strand
TTTTATTGATGAATTTTTAATGTGCTCCGCTGCTTCTTCTTCAGCAGTGCCTCCTATTTCACCAATCATAATAATACCCTCTGTTTGTGGGTCATTTAAAAATAAGTCTAAGCAATCAATAAAATTAGTTCCGTTGATTGGATCGCCGCCTATACCAATACAAGTAGATTGACCTAATCCTACTGCCGTAGTTTGAGCAACTGCCTCATACGTCAATGTTCCTGATCGACTAACAACTCCAATTTTTCCTTTTTGATGGATGTGTCCTGGCATGATCCCAATTTTACATTCATCTGGAGTTATGATGCCAGGGCAGTTTGGTCCAATGAGCCTTGATTGTGAGCTTAGCAATTTTCTTTTTACTTGCATCATATCTAAAACTGGTACGCCTTCAGTGATGCAAACAATTAATTCCATGTTAGCATCGATGGCTTCAATTATAGCTCCAGCAGCAAAAGGAGGAGGGACATAAATAACAGTTGCAGTTGCTTCTGTATTTTCTTTGGCCTCTTGGACTGTATTAAATACAGGAAGTCCTAAGTGCTCCTGCCCACCTTTTTTTGGGGTAACACCACCAACCATCTGGGTTCCATATTTAATTGCTTGTTCAGAGTGAAATGTTCCCTGTGCTCCAGTGAAACCTTGACAAATTACCTTTGTATCTTTGTTAATTAAAACTGACATATCTCCTCCTTTAACCTAATGACTTTACTGCTTTTTGTGCTGCATCTTCTAAGTTATCAGCAGAAATTATAGCTAAGCCTGATTTGTTAAGAATATCTTTTCCTAACTCAACATTGGTGCCTTCAAGACGAACAATAAGAGGAACTTTAATAGCTAATTCTTTAGCTGCCGCTACTACACCTTCAGCAATAATATCGCATTTCATAATGCCGCCAAAAATATTAACCAAAATAGCTTTCACATTTGGATCTTGAAGAATGATTGAAAAAGCTTTTGCTACTCGTTCTTTTGTTGCTCCACCACCTACGTCTAAGAAGTTAGCTGGACTACCACCATGTAATTGAATTATATCCATGGTACCCATAGCTAAACCCGCACCATTGACCATACAACCTATACTTCCATCAAGTTTTACATAGTTGAGTTCATGTTTTGATGCCTCAACTTCTGCTGCATCTTCTTCAGTTTCATCTCTCATGGATAAAATATCTTTATGTTTGTAAAGGGCGTTATCATCAATGGATACTTTAGCATCAAGAGCTAGAAAATTACCTTCTCCAGTCAACACAAAAGGATTGATTTCAACCATAGACGCATCACTCGATAAAAAACTTTGATAAATTTTTTGTACTTGGTCACAAAAATCTTGTGATTGATCATCAGAAATTTGAAGACCTTGAATAAGTTTGTTTAGGCTTTCTTGATCAATGTTTGAATCACCAGGAACATTGATAGTGATAATTTTTTCTGGCTCTTTTTCAGCTACCTCTTCAATTTCCATACCGCCTTCGGTAGATGTGATAATTGAGATTGAAGAAGTTGAACGATCTACAAGCATACTTAAATAGTATTCTTTTTTTATATCACATCCCTCTTCTACATAGAGTCTATTAACTATTTTTCCATCAGGTCCTGTTTGTTTTGTGACTAGGGTTTTACCTAACATTTTTTTAGCATTCTCTTTTGCTTCTTCTTTTGAGAAGCAAACTCGAACGCCTCCTTTATCATCACCGCTATCAAGAAATTTACCTGCGCCTCTTCCTCCTGCATGAATTTGTGACTTAACAACCATTACAGGTGTTTGAATAGAGTCAATAGCATTATCTATATCGGTAACTTCTAAAACAGGGATGCCGGCTAATACTCTGACATTATTATTTTTTAATAATGTCTTCGCTTGGTATTCGTGTAAGTTCATTATTACTCTCCTTTCATATCGATTAATATTTTTCCAATATGGCTCGAAGATTCCATAAGTTCATGAGCCAAATGCACATCTTTCATTTTGAAAGATTGAAAAATAGTAGGTTTATATTTTTCTGTTTCTATAAGCGGCCATATATTTTTTATTACTTGATCAACAATATGTCCCTTACCTTCAGGCGATCTTGATCTAAGAGTAGATCCAGAAATTTTTAATTGTTTAGTCATAACATGTAAGAGGTTTACTTCAGACTTAATACTTTCCAGTGCCGCTATGTAAGTTATGCGACCCTGAAAATTTAAAATTTTTAAATTTTTTTTTAGATAAGATCCTCCAACCATATCTAAAATTATATCAACTTTAATTTTCTTTTCTTCAAAGTACTCTAAAAAATCTTTTTCTTTGTAATTGATGGCATCTGAGGCTCCTAAATTAATGCAAGCTTTACATTTCTCATTAGATCCTGCAGTCACAAATATTTGATCGGTATAATTTTTTAAAATGGATATAGCTGCTGTCCCTATACCACTACTTCCTCCATGAATTAAGACAACCTCACCTTTTTTAAATTGAGAAAGATTAAAAATATTTTCATATACTGTAAGTGTCGTTTCTGACAAAGCACCTCCCTCAAGTAAGCTTACTTTGGATGGAAGAGGCATAACTTGTCTTTCATCAACATTTACGAATTCAGCATATCCGCCACCACCTAAAATAGCGCATACTTTATCTCCGACTTTAAATCGTTTTGAAGTATTTCCTGTTTTTGAAATAATGCCAGCACACTCTAATCCAAGAATTTCACTTTCACCTTTTGGGGGAGGGTAGTGACCTTTTTTCTGAAGTAAATCTGCTCGATTAACACTAGAGGAGTAAATTTCTATTTGGACTTGATTGTTAAGAGGGTCTGAAATCGGCTTTTCATCTATAAACAGCTCACTATCTTTATAATTTATGAATTTCAAAATTTTTTCCTCACACTGGTATACAATATACCAAATTAATATACAACTGGTATACAATTGGTATACAAAAAGTCATATTTTTCAATGCATATTTATCTTTAATTTTTTTTTTTTCACAATTTTTCTTTTTAATTTTTAACAAATAGTTTATGCTTCAAAACTTAATGTTCTATAGGAGGAATATAGCAATATGACTTTATTAAAAAAAATCAGTCTAGTAATTGTTTCCCTATCACTTGTAGCTGTAAGTTCAGTTTCTTCTGCTAAACCATTTAGCCCGAAGAAACCAGTTGAGCTTATTATTCCAGCTGGTCAAGGTGGTGGTGCTGACGAAATTGCCAGACTTGTTCAAGGTGTTATCGAGAAAAATGATTATGCTTCAAAGCCAGTGATTCCAATTAATAAAAAAGGTGGATCAGGTGGTGAAGCTATGACTTATGTTAAGAAAAAAGCTGGTGATGAGCACACTCTTATGATCACACTTAACAACGTTCTAACAACACCTACTAACCAACCTGAATTAGGTATTGATTTCTTTAATGACTTCACACCTCTAGCAAGACTTATCACTGATACATTCCTAGTATGGATTGCAACAGAGGGTAAGAACACTGCTGGTGTAGAAACATTTGATGATTTTATTGCTTTAGCTAAAGGAAATGGCTTAGTGATGGGCGGTACAGGAAGTATGTCTGAAGATGAATTACTTCTTGGTATGATGAGAGGTCAATTTGGATTTGATGCTAAGTATGTTCCTTACAGCGGCGGTGGAGCTGTTGCAAAAGGTCTAGTTGGTGGAGAATCAGATTTCACATTAAATAACCCTTCAGAGCAAATGGGATTCTATCAATCAGGTGATTCAAAAGCTTTAGTGATGATGACTCCTGACAGAAACACAGCTTTCCCTGAGGTTCCTTCTTCATACGAATTAGGTTATCCTGACCTTGAATACTACATGATGAGAGCATTTATGGCTCCAGCTGGTATTGATGCAGAAGTAAGAGACTACTACACTGGTCTACTTCACACTGTTTATCATGATAACGAGTTCCAAACTTTCAATATTGATGACGGAAAGTTAATGAGCTGGTTAGAAGGTTACGGTCTTAAGGATTTCTTAGCGATCGAATACGAGAAGCACGCAGTAATTATTGAAAACTTTCAGTAATTAAATAATTAATTAAGAGCGAATAATGAGCATAGTAAATAAATTTACAGTTAGAAGAGCAGAAATTACAGTAGCTGTAGTTTTAGCACTATGCTCTATCGCTCTTATGACGAAAAGTGCTCAGAACAGAATTACTTGGAGCGCCGAAGAGAATATGGGGGCAGGGTTTCTGCCTTTTTACTTGTCTTTAGGCATGTTGATTTGCACTGTACTAACTATTGTTAAATTCATTTTAAAAAAGTCACCCCAATCAAAAGATACTTCTGCTTTTATAGATCCTGAGGCCTTTAAGTTTGTTTCAGTAACTTTAATTTCTCTTATTGTTTTAGTCTTTACAATTGGTTATTTGGGGATTTATTTTTCTTTAATTTTTTTTTTAGCCTTTTACCTTAGGTATTTTAGTGAAAAAAGTATTTCATTTATCACTATATTTTCTTTAACCACACCTATCTTAACTTTCTTATTTTTTGAGTGGTTGTTGAAAATTCCTTTACCTCAAGGTATCTCTGAACCCTTGTTCTATCCTGTCTATGACTTTATGTATGGCAAGATTACAATGCCTATAAAAATGATGTTTATTGTTTTAACAATATTTTTACCAACAGCTTTAGTACTCTTTATTAATAGATTTATAAAATAATTGTTGAAAGAGATTAGTTAAATTATATGGAAACTTTTGGATTACTACTAGACGGAATCTTTACATCACTTCAGTGGTTTAATTTGGCATTATTAATATTTGGCTGCTTAATAGGTTTGTTTGTTGGTGCGATGCCCGGTCTAGGATCAGTTAATGGTGTCGCTATTCTTATTCCTATAACCTTTATAGTACCACCCACGGCTGCTATTATTTTTTTAGCTGCTGTATACTACGGTGCGATGTATGGAGGTGCCATTAGTTCTGTTATGTTAGGTATTCCTGGAGCTTCTACTGCAGTCGCCACAGTATTTGATGGAAGACCGTTAGCTGTTAAAGGAGAGGCTATGACAGCATTGACAGCAGCTGCTGTTGGTTCATTTGTTGGCGGTACTGTTTCTGTTATTTTGTTTACTTTATTTGCACCACCTCTTGCTGATGTTGCTTTAAGGTTTAATGCTCCAGAAACATTTGCATTAATGGTTATGGCTTTTGCAACCTTTGTTGGTCTAGGTGGAGATGACGTTCCAAAAACTCTTTTTTCAATTTTAATTGGTCTAGCTTTATCAACTATTGGTTTGGATTTGATTACAGGAAAACCAAGATTAATTTTCTTTAATATACCTGGATTTCTCCATGGAATTAATTTCCTTGTTCTGGCAATCGGTATTTATGGAATTGGTGAAATGCTTTGGACTCTTGAGGAAACCAAAGGAAAAGTTCAAATGTCAAAACTATCTGTAAACATGAAGGAAGTTGGAAGAGCATTTTCGGCCCTTAAGAAAACTATAATGGCAATGAATATTGGTTCATTTTTAGGATTTTTTGTTGGAATATTACCCGCTGCTGGCGCTACTCCAGCATCTCTCATGTCCTATGGTATTACAAAACAATTATCAAAAAACTCAGATGAATTCGGTAAAGGGGCTGTAGCAGGGGTTGTGGCACCAGAGTGTGCCAATAATTCGGCCAGTACTGGAAGTATGTTGCCAATGTTAACTCTTGGTATTCCTGGTTCTCCTACAACAGCTATTCTTTTAGGAGGTATGATACTTTGGGGTTTGACACCTGGCCCACTCTTGTTTACTCAGGAACCTGAATTTGTTTGGGGTTTGATTGGAAGTCTTTATATTGCAAACTTCTTTACACTTGTTTTAAATATTGCTCTTATCCCCGCATTCTTAATGGTATTAAGGATACCTTTTGCTATTTTAGCTCCAGTAATCTTTGTTTTATGTGTAACTGGTGGTTATGCACCAACACAAAGTCTTCATGATGTATGGCTAATGTTACTTTTTGGTTTTGGCGGTTACGTTTTAAGAAAACTTGACTATCCAGTTGCTCCTGCAGTTCTATCAATAGTGTTGGGACCTTTAGCAGAAAATGCTTTAAGACAATCTTTAATTTTATCTGATGGAAGTATGGGTATTTTCTTTGACTTTGCTTCTAAACCAATCGCAGCAGTAATTATGTACATTGCAATTGTATTATTAATTATGCCGGCTTTTGGACCTTTATACAGAAAAATTTTTAAAAAAACTCCAAGTAAAGCTTAGAAAAATACATGATTCAAAAGATTGGCGTTACAAATTTAAAAAATAAAGTATACGACTCCCTAAAGAAATATATTCTTTCTTTAAATATTTATTTAAAAGAAAATGATTTTCATCTAGATGAAAGACAATTATCGGAAAAGCTTGGAGTAAGCAGAACTCCTATAAGAGAGGCTATAGCTAAATTAGAGTCTGAGGGTATAGTTATTACAGTTCCTCGCAGAGGTGTTTTTGTTCATAGAAAATCTAAAAAAGAACTCATAGATATAGTTACAGTTTGGGCTGGTCTTGAGGGTTATGCGGCCCACTTAATAATTAAAAATTCAAAGAAAGAAGAAATTGAGTCTTTGAACAAATATTGTCAGTACACTAAACAAAATGTCTTATCCGATTTGGACAACTATTCAAATGATAACATTAAATTTCATGAACAGATTATGAAGCTCACAAAAGTTAAATTAATGAGTGAGATTTTAGAATCACAACTAATTCATCTTCAATATTTAAGAAAGAAATTTATAATTCAGTCTGATAGATCCCTTAAATCAATAGATGAGCACAGTGAAATTGTTAAATTTCTTGTCGCAGGACAGGCTATAAAAGCTGAAAAATTATTGAAAAATCATGCCCTTACTTTGGTTGAAAAAATCGAAGAAAGTATTCAATCTTAAGTCAAAAATCTTTGAAACTTTACTAAATCTGGTATACATTATACCACCAGAGAGAGGTTTTTTATGTCTACAGGAACAAACGAACAAATGATAACAGGTGGCGAGCTTGTCGCTAAGGCCCTTAAAGCTGAGGGTATTGAAGTAATTTACACGCTATGTGGTGGCCATATTATTGATATTTACAATGGCTGTTTAAATGAAGGAATTAAAATTATTGATGTAAGGCACGAAGAAGTTGCCTCACATGCAGCTGATGGTTATGCGCGTATGACTGGTAAGCCAGGATGTGCAGTTGTTACAGCTGGACCTGGAACAACACACGCTATAACAGGTGTTGCTAATGCATTTAGAGCTGAGATACCAATGCTTCTTATTGGTGGTCAAAGTTCATTAACACAACATAAGATGGGATCATTGCAGGACCTTCCTCACGTGGACATGATGCAGCCAATAACTAAGTTTGCTGCTACGGTAATGTCTACTGAAAGATGTGCAGATATGGTATCCATGGCATTCAGAGAAACCCGCAATGGTTCTTTCGGACCTTCTTTTCTTGAGATACCAAGAGATATTTTAGACTCTTCCATTCCTATCAGCAAAGCTGTCGTTCCTGAAACTGGAAAATACTCTGCTTCATCCAAAACTTTAGCTGATCCTGTGGACGTTCAAAAAGCAGCTGATATCATTTCAAAAGCTGAGAGGCCTTGTGTTCTTTTAGGTCAACAGGTATGGACATGCCAATCTACAGAAGAGGCAGTTGAGTTCGTAAGAAACTTAGATATCCCAGCTTATCTTAATGGTTCTGCAAGAGGAACTCTTCCTCCTGGAGACCCACACCACTTTCATCGCACAAGAAGAAATGCTTTCACAAAGTCAGACTGTATTATCATAGTTGGCACCCCTTTTGATTTCAGAATGGGTTATGGAAAAAGATTAAATCCAAATGCCACCGTAATTCAAATTGATATGGATTATCGTACTGTTGGAAAAAATAGAGATATATCATTAGGCTTAGTCGGTCACATAGGAACTACTCTAAAAGCTATTTCTGAAGCAGGAGTAAAAAAAGATAGATCTGATTGGTTTAAAGAACTTCGTGCAGGGGAAGAGACTGCTCTTGAAAAATTAATGCCTACATTTACTGCTGATAAATCTCCTATCAGCCCTTATAGGGTCGCATGGGAGTTAAATCAGTTTTTAAATGATGATACCATTTACATTGGAGACGGCGGAGATGTTGTAACTATTAGTGCTCAAGCTGTTCAACCAAGACAGCCTGGTGCTTGGATGGATCCTGGTCCTCTTGGAACTTTGGGTGTTGGTGTGCCTTATGCCCTTGCAGCAAAAATCGCAGCTCCAGAGAGAGAAGTACTTCTTTATTGTGGTGATGGTGCATTTTCGATGACTGGAATGGACTTTGAGGCTTTTGTTCGTCACAAAGCACCTGTTCTGACAGTAATCGGAAATAATTCTGCTCAAAACCAAATTCGATTTGGTCAAATTATGAAGTATGGAGAAGAAAAAGGTAACGTTGGAAATCTCTTAGGTGATGTTAATTTCGATGAGTTTGCAAAAATAATGGGTGGCCATGGAGAAGCAGTACGCGAAGCTAAAGATATTCAACCTGCTCTTCAAAGAGCTAGGGAAGCTGTAAAGTCAGGAATTCCAGCGATCGTAAACATTTGGGTTGATAAAGAAGAATTCGCACCTGGCACTAAAAACCAGACTATGTATAAATAAGCGAGGTTATAAATATGGAAGCTTTAAAAGGTGTAAAAGTATTGGATATGACTCATGTCCAATCAGGTCCTACATGTACTCAACTTCTAGCATGGTTTGGTGCAGATGTCGTAAAAGTTGAAAGACCTGGAGTAGGAGATGCTACCCGCGGTCAGCTCAGAGATGTTCCTGATGCTGATAGTCTCTACTTTACGATGCTTAATTCTAATAAAAGGAGCATTACTCTTAATCCTAAAAAACCAGAAGGTTCTAAAATTTTTACTCAACTTATCAAAGAATGTGATGTGATGGTTGAAAATTTTGCACCTGGTGCTTTAGATAGAATGGGTTTTTCATGGGAAAAAATCCAAGAGATTAACCCTAGGATGATTTATGCCTCTGTAAAAGGTTTTGGGCCAGGACAGTATGAAGAATGTAAAGTTTACGAGAATGTAGCCCAATGTGCTGGAGGTTCTGCTTCTACAACAGGTATGCTAGGTGAAGTACCAATGGTTACAGGAGCCCAAATTGGTGATAGTGGCACAGGTCTTCATTTAGCTTTAGGAATCGTCACAGCTTTATTTCACAGAGAGAAGTCTGGAAAAGGGCAAAGAGTTTCTGCGGCTATGCAAGATGGAGTTTTGAATCTTTGCCGTGTTAAGTTGAGAGACCAACAACGATTAGAAAAAGGACCCCTCAAAGAATACTCACAATTTGGTGAAGATATTCCTTTTGGAGAGGCAACTCCCAGAGCTGGAAATGACTCCGGTGGAGGTCAACCAGGCAGAATTCTAAAGTGTAAAGGATGGGAGACAGATCCCAATGCCTATACTTACTTTATTACACAAGCAGCCGTATGGGAAAAAGTTTGTGATGTAATTGGAAAACCTGAATGGAAAGAAGATGAAAATTACTCTACCCCAGCACTTCGATTACCTCGTTTAAATGAAATCTTTAACACTATCGAGGCTTGGACAATGACTAAAACAAAGTTTGAAGTGATGGACGTATGTAACCCTCTTGATATTCCAGTAGGGCCTATTCTTTCATTAAAAGAAATAGCAGAAGATCCTGGTTTAAGAGAAACAGGAACAGTAGTTGAAGTGGACCATCCAGTAAGAGGTAAATATTTAACTGTAGGAAACCCAATTAAATTATCTGACTCACCAGCAGTTGTTAAACGCTCACCTTTATTAGGAGAGCATACTGATGAAATTCTAAAAGAATTTTGTAATATGACAGATGATGAAATAAAAGCTGTAAAAGAAGCTGGAGCAGTTTAAACTAATTAAATAGAGGAGATAAAAATGAAGATTATATTAATGGGACAACAAGCCTTTGGAAAAAGTGCTTTAGAAAAATTTCATACAGAAACAAACCACGATGTGGTAGCAGTTTATTGTGCTCCTGATAAAGAGGGAAAACCAGTTGACCCAGTAAAAGACTATGCACAAAGCGTAGGTCTTTCTGTTTTCCAACCTTCAAACTTTAAAGATCAAGAAGTTCTCGATCAAATTAAATCACATGATGCTGATTTATGCGTAATGGCATACGTAATAATATTTGTCCCCGAAGAAGCTAGAGATATTCCCAAGCATGGTTCCATTTGCTTTCATCCATCTTTACTCCCACTTCACAGAGGCCCAAGTTCAATTAACTGGCCCATCATAGGAGGGGCCACCAAAACGGGTTTGACAATATTTTATCCCAATGATGGTTTAGATGAGGGTGAAATTCTTCTCCAAAAAGAAGTTGAAATAGGTCCTGACGATACTTTAGGAGATGTTTATTTTTCTAAGATTTTTCCTTTAGGAGTAGATGCTTGCATTGAAGCAGCTGATATGATGGAAGCAGGCAATCCTCCACGTGTTGTGCAGGATGAAACTAAGGCAACTTATGAGTCATGGTGTAAAAAAGCAGATGCCAGAATAGATTGGAAGAAACCAGGAAGAGAAATTTACAATCTTATAAGAGGTTGCAACCCACAACCAGGGGCATGGGCAGAGTTTATGGGAGACGAATTCACATTTGTTGATACTAAATTCATTGATCAACAAAGCGCTGAGCACTTTCCTGGTCAAATAATATCAATTAATGCAGAAAGTATTGAAATAGCTGTTAAAGGTGGTTTTATTGAGGTCTCAAGATTTAAATCTGATCAAGGCAAACTCTTTGTCAAAGACATGAATACTGCGGTATTTACAGAGGGCGATTTATTCTCATAATACTTATCAGTGGCTAAAAACAACCCTGATTCATTTAAGACGGCTTCTGTAATTGTCTATTGTATAATGCTTTTTGCATTATGGTTTTTACTTTCTGGTTTTTTAAAACCTCTTTTGCTTTTTTTTGGACTAGTCAGTGTAACTTTTGTATTATGGATGGCCGTTAGGTCGAAATCACTAAATTATGACGTACTTCCATTAAAACTATTTTTCAAACTTCCAATATATTGGCTTTGGTTGATTAAAGAGATAATTAAATCCGGATTAATCACAACAAAAATAATTTGGAAGGGTGAATATAACCCTGTTTTATTTAAAGTTAGATCATCTCAAAAAAGTGCCACTGGGAAGGCCAACTACGCTAATGCAATAACTCTAACCCCAGGAACAGTAACTATTGAAGTAGATAAAGATACTTTTTTAGTTCATGCATTAAGTAAAAATTTATCTGATGATTTAAAATCTGGTGAGATGGATAAGCTTATAACGGACTTACACCGATGATTTTTTTTATTGCACTTGCTATTTTCGGTTTATCGATAGTTTTTTGTATTTACAGAGCTGTAAAGGGTCCAACTCCTTATGATAGAATTTTATCTGTTTCTAGCATAGGAACAATCATGGCTTTAGGGATTGCTGTTCATGGGTTTGCATTCAATAGACCTGACTTTATAGATATTGCACTAATGTATATCCTTTTAAATTTTTTAGGTACTATTGCTATTCTGAAATTTTATAAAATGAAAAGTAATAAGAAAATATAATGGAACATTTGACTCATTATTCTTCAATTTTTTTTCTTTTTCTTGGATGTTTTTTTATCTTATCAGGAAGTATTGGTTTAATAAAATTACCTGATGTATTTAGTAGAATACATGCCGCTGGCTTGATTGATACCCTAGGTACTGGTTTTGTAATTTTAGCTTTAATTATTTATTCAGGTTTTTCATTTCTGAGTCTAAAACTTTTGCTTATCCCTCTTTTTATATTATTCACCAGCCCTATTTCTAGTCACGCTATCTCATTATTTGCCCATGAGTCTGGCCTTAAACCAAAAGCAAAAATCAAAAAATGAATTTTTTAATTATTAATTTTTTTCTAATTTCAATTTTACTTTTTACTACTTTTTACATTTTTAAAACCACATCATTAATTTCTGTTGTTGCTTTGACAGGTATTTTTTCATTGGTATGTACAGCAATTTATGTAAATCTTGATGCTGTAGATGTGGCTTTTACTGAGGCGGCTGTAGGTTCAGGTATTTCTACAATCTTAATGGTAATGGCAGTTGCTAAATTACCTGAAGGAAAGAAAAATCAATTAGTTAATCTATTCCCTAGTATTATTTTGTCGGTTTCTACTGTTATAGTGCTTATGTTAATAATTACTAACTTACCACTTTTAGGCGATCCTAATGCCCCCATACATCTTCATGTTACACCTGAGTATATTAAAGAAAGTAAGTCTGTATTTCATATCCCTAATGTTGTCACAAACATCCTAGCTAGCTATAGAGGTTTTGACACTTTAGGTGAAACGATAGTTATTTTCACTGCTGGCTTAGGAGTCATTGTTCTGCTTACTAGTAATACATTAAATAGAAAAACTAAGTTTAAGAAGAAAGTTAAAAATAATGAAAGATAGTATTTCTTCTAGCCCTATCTTTAATATTGTTAGTCGTATCCTTTTTGCTCCAATTATTATTTTTGGTTTATATGTGCAATTTCATGGTGACTATGGTCCAGGCGGGGGTTTTCAAGCTGGAGTTATTGTTGCTGCAGCATTTATTCTTTATTCTATGATTTTTGGTTTAAAAAAAGGAGAAATATTAGTTCCTGTTAAAATTAATCAATACCTAATGTGCTTTGGGGTTTTGCTTTATGCAGGTGTCGGAGTTGTATCAATTTTTCTAAATGGAAATTTTCTAGATTATAATGTACTGGCATCTAATAGTTCATCTGGTCAACACATAGGCATCATTCTTATAGAACTGGGAGTGGGGATAACAGTAGCCACTGTAATGATAGCTCTTTATCACTCTTTTGCTTCTTTTAGGATTAATGATGAATAATTTTTTATACTTTTGGAACCATTTTGCATTTGTGTTGTTAATGGTTGGAGGACTTTTTATAATAATTGTAAGCCAAAATTATATCAAAAAAATTGTTGGATTAGCTATTTTCCAAACTTCAGTATTTGTTTTTTTTGTTTCTTTAGCAAAAATCATAGATGGAACTGCCCCAATATTGAATTCCATAAATACTATTTACTCTAACCCTCTTCCTCATGTTTTAATTCTAACCGCTATTGTAGTAGGTGTAGCTACATCTGCTTTAGGCTTAGCTATAGTACTTCAAATATATAGAAATTATGGAACCATCGAAGAAAATGAAATTAAAAAAGAGGAGTTAAAGGACATTAGCTAATATGAATATTTTTCTAGATGATGCACCCGCTCTAGTAGTTGCTCTTCCCCTTATAGTATCGGCTATTATAGCTTTTATCCCTTCTTCTAGACTTACGTGGTTTATCACAATAATAACTTTAGTTTGTCATCTTTTTTTATCTTTTGAGCTTTTAGAAAGAGTTTCATCTCTAGGGATTATTATCTATGAATTTGGCAATTGGCCACCCCCATGGGGAATTTCTTTTAAGTTAGATGGTGTAAACATAGGTTTACAATTGTTATTTTCTGCTTTTGCTCTAATAACAACAATCTATTCAAGAAAGATATTTTTATCAGAGATAGATCATCGCGACTCAGGTAAGGCATACTCTTTATGGTTACTAGCAATAGGGAGCTTAAATGGAATAATTCTAACTAATGATATTTTTAATTTATTCGTTTTCTTAGAAATATCTGCTCTTTCCTCAATATCACTAATTTCTTTAGGGGCTGGGATAAACAGAAGAGCACTTTTAGCTGCCTTTAATTATCTAATTATCGGAGCAATCGGAGCTACTTTTTATGTTATCGGTGTTGGGTTTGCATACGCTATGACTGGCACTCTTAATATGAACGATTTAATAATTCAACTTTCACAATATTCAGAAGGTCAACTAGCTATCTTTGCTGGTATGTCATTTATGCTCATTGGTCTGATGGTGAAGTCAGCGGTATTTCCTATGCATCTATGGCTTCCACCTGCTTATAGCTATGCACCGTCAGCAGTTTCAACGCTTTTTGCTGCTTTAGCTACGAAGGCTATTTTGATATTTTTTGTAAGAATTTTGTATGAGGTGTTCTCAATTTATGATGATTATTTCACAATTTTTTTAGAATACGGTCTACTACCTCTCTCCTTAGCGGCAATTTTCATTGGAACAATCATTGCTATATATCAAGATGACATAAAAAAATTGCTTGCTTATTCTTCAATTGCACAAATTGGATATATCACTTTAGCATTTAGCATGAATGAGAGTAGCGGCGTACTTTCAGGGTTCATTCATATTTTTAATCATGCCCTAATCAAAGGTGGCCTTTTTATGGCTGTGGGATACTTTGCTATATCTATTAGTGAACGAGTCACTTTACAAAGTATTGAGGGATTTGGTCAAAAATTCCCTATTACTTCATATGCATTATTGATTTGTGGTCTTTCACTGATTGGCCTTCCTCTAACTAATGGTTTTATTTCAAAGCTCTATTTATTTCAGGCGCTTTACAGCAATCAAATGTTTTTAACCATAGCCCTTGTGGCGATAAGTTCAGCATTAGCAGTTATATATTTTTGGAAAATAGTTGAAAAATTATTTTTTAGCTCAAAAGGATACAAGGCCTCATCGGAAGACCCAGCAATCTATATACCAATATGGATTGTTGCAATTTCTTTGATTTATTTTGGAGTCTTCTCTTCTCCAATAGTTGAATTTTCATCTATCGCAGCAGACTCTTTGATTAAAGGAGGGTTAAGTGAATAATGAGAGTTTAATTATCCTTGGTCTTCTCATGCCTCTTTTTTCTGCACTGGGATCATATTGTTTTAAAAATAATATTAATGTGCGCGATTCTTTTGGTGTCCTTGGGGGTATTATTACATTTATTATAAGTCTTAAAATATTTAATGGAATTCAATCTAATGAACAATATGTGTTAAATTTTTTTACTTTATTTGATGGAGTAGACTTCTTATTCAATGTAACACCGTTGGGTTCAATCTTTAGTTTAGTTGCATCCTCATTATGGATTTTAGCTTCCATCTACACCGTTGGTTATATGAGAGGAGTAGGGGAAAAAAATCAAACTAGATTTGTCATTTTTTATTCCATCGCAATCCATGCCGCATTAGCTATTGCATGGTCTGGAAATTTATTAATGTTATTTATTTTTTATGAAATTCTTACATTTTCTACCTTTCCTTTAGTTGGTCATAAACAAAATGCTGAATCTCAATCAGCGGGTAGAGTTTACTTATCTATATTAGTTGGAACTTCTTTAATTTTATTTCTACCTGCTATTTTTTGGATATGGTTAGAGACAGGAAACTTAAACTTTACATCAGGGGGTATCCTTAAAGATAAGTTTCCATCAGAGCATTTAGTATTTTTATTAGCTATGTTAGTTTTTGGAATTGGAAAAGCAGCAATCATGCCCATCCATAGGTGGTTACCTGCAGCTATGGTGGCGCCCACCCCTGTCTCAGCTCTTTTGCACGCAGTGGCTGTGGTAAAAGCAGGTGTATTTAGCTTCTTGATGGTCGTAGTATATATAATTGGACCTGACTATTTATTGCAAACTCGAGCATCAAATTGGCTTGTTTGGCTATCCTCCTTTACTATTTTGGCGGCAAGTATAATTGCAATTTCTAAGGATGATCTAAAAGCAAGGTTGGCATATTCAACAATTAGTCAACTATCTTATATAATTCTAGGAGCTGCTTTAGCCACTTCTTTTGCCTTAAAAGGAGCATCTTTTCATATTATTACTCATGCTATTGGAAAAATAACTTTATTTTTTTGTGCAGGTGCGATTTATGTCACTGCACATGTAAAAAAAATTAGTGATTTGGGAGGCTTGGGATTTAAAACTCCTTTGATATTTTTTGCTTATACATTAGGAGCATTATCGATAATTGGCGTCCCACCTTTAGTAGGTTCATGGAGTAAGGCATTCTTAGTTATTGGTTCTCTTCAAGCAGATTATTTATTTGTAGCTATTTTATTAGGGGTATCTTCTTTGTTAAACATTTATTATCTATTACAACCTGTATTCATTGCTTTTAATAAAAAAAATATAAAAAATATACATATAACAAAAGCCCCTTTGGCTGTATGGCCTCCAGTTGTGACCGCAGTGGGCTGCTTACTCTTATTCTTTTTTTCTAATTACTTTTTAAATACTATCAATGGAGTAGTTTCATAATGAAAAAAGATAATCTTAAAATTTATGCTAAATATTTTTCACAATTCATACTCGCTGTAGCTGGACTTCTTATATTGATTGATTTTACTATAAATCGCCATGCTTATTTTTACTTAGAAGAAATAATTGGCTTTCCTGCATTATTTGGATTTGTTTGTTTTGTTTTAATTGTGCTTGTTGGAAAACAGTTAAGAAAATTTATTATGAGAAAGGAAGATTACTATGATAGGTAGTATGATTCCTGGCCTATGGATGATTTTAGCATCCATTTTATTGCCAGTTATCCCCCATTATTTTAGACAACCTACCATGATCCTATCAGTTGTTTTATCTTCTCTTTCCCTTTTAAATGGGTTTGGAACATTCCTAACTTGGGATATTCTTGGTTTTAATCTTATTTTATATCAATCAGATAATTTAACTTTACCTTTTGCGATTATTTTTCATTTAGCATCTTTGTTGGTAATAATTTTTGGATGGCATAATAAAAATTTAATGGAAAATATGGCTACTCTTGCCTACGCGGGATCTGCAATAGGAGCCCTTCATGCTGGTGACTTTTTTAGCTTATTTATTTGGTGGGAAGCTACAGCGTTAACTTCTGTTTTTATTGTTTTGGCTGGCAATACTGTTGCTGCTAGAAACTCTGCCATGAGATATTTGATTATACAAGTCTGCTCTGGAGTTTTGCTTTTAATTGGAACATGCATGATGGTTTATCAAACAGGTAGTCATGAGCTATCAAAATTAGATCTTTCTAATTCATTTGGTGTTTTTATTTTTTTAGCTTTTGGCATTAAGGCTGCTTTCCCATTTTTAAACGGATGGCTGCAAGACTCCTATCCTGAGTCTTCGCCAACTGGAACCGTAGCCCTATCTGCTTTTACTACAAAACTCGCAATTTATGCTTTAGCAAGAACATTCCCGGGTACTGAAAGTTTAATTTGGATTGGCGCTATAATGACTGCATTTCCTGTTTTTTTCGCAGTAATAGAAAATGATTTAAGAAGAGTTTTATCATTTAGCCTAAACAATCAATTAGGATTTATGGTTGTAGGTATTGGAATAGGAACAGAATTATCTTTAAATGGAACTGTAGCACATGCATTTGTCCACATAATATACAAAGCTCTGTTATTTATGAGCATGGGGGCAGTGCTACATCGAGTTGGCACAACTAAGGCGTCTGAGCTTGGGGGTCTATATAGATATATGCCTTTAACAACTATTTTTTGCATCATAGGAGCGATGTCTATCTCTGCATTTCCTTTGTTTAGTGGTTTCGTTGCAAAGTCTTTAATAATGTCTGCTCTTGGAGGGCAGGGATTAATAATAATATATTTTGTTTTATTTTTTGCATCAGCGGGTGTTTTAGAACACTCTGGCATCAAAATACCTTATTTTGCTTTTTTTGCTCATGAAAGAAAAACCAAAATAAAAGAAGCTCCCTTTAATATGTTGTTGGCTATGGGCATGGCTGCGTTTTTATGTATAGGTATTGGCGTATATCCAAAATATTTATATTCAATTCTGCCGTACGCTGTTGATTATCATCCCTATACAATTGACCATGTGATCAGCCAACTTCAACTATTAGTTTTTGCCATATTGGCGTTTTTATTTCTAATTAAATTTAAACTTTATCCGTCAGAGATGAAATCTACAGTGCTAAATTCAGATTGGTTCTATAGAAAAATGTTACCTGGGATAGGAAGACCATTATTTAAAAACCTATCTTTTATGATCAACTTAATCTATTCACAATTAGGCCTGTTCTTTAAGTATTTTATGAACAAAACAAAAAATCTATCAACATCTAATTATATTAAAGTTATAAATCCTGGCTTTGCAACATTCGTGCTTATTTCAATTTTATTTCTAATGCTGTTAATAGCCGTTATTTAGATTTTTTAATTTTTGAATATTCTAATTTAATAGCTTCTTGAATAAATATTTGCCATATCCTTGTGATAATCTCATGATCGATCTTATTTTTTTTGGCTTTAGATTGAACGGACTTTAGAATATGGGTTATTCTTTCATGATCAATGATTTGATCATGACTATCTTTTAACTTTGTTACTTTATGTATTTCTTTAAACCTATCTGAAATTAATTTGATAATTTTACTATCAATTTCATCTATGTTTTTCCTTACTTTTTTTAATTCAGGTATATTGTTATTTTTTTTCATACTTTAAAGTCTAATATATTAGTAAAGTTAGAAATGAAAACAATAAATTCAAAGCACAAGGTTGCCATATTCTGTGGATCCATGTTTGGATCTAAAAAAGAATATAAAGATATAGCTGTCAAAGTAACAGAATACCTATCTAGAAATCGTTATGACATTGTTTATGGAGGTGGTGAAAATGGTCTTATGGGCGTGGTTGCTAATACTGCTTTGAAAAATAATGCTCATGTAACAGGCATAATCCCTAATTTTTTGGATAACCGAGAAACTATTCATAAAAAAATTGATAAAATCATTATTACTAAAACCATGGAACAAAGAAAAAAAAAGTTTTTATCTATTTCTGACAGTTTTATAGCTTTACCTGGAGGTGCGGGGACTATCGAAGAAATTAGTCTTGTTTTGAGTGCTTTACAATTGGGTGTTATCAAAAATAAAAAATTCATTATTTTTAATTATAAAAATTATTGGTCGGATATTATTAAGCAATATAAGAAAGTGATAAATAGTGGTTTTGCATATAAGAATTTTAATAATTTATTTGTTATTTGTTCAAATCTTTCTGAATTGAAGGATAGTTTTAAGCCTGTCTCAAAAATTTTAACCAATTAGCCAGTTCTAGGGTTCTTATTTTAAAATCATTAACAGTATTGCTATAGCTATCTTTATGAGGGTTTTTATAACTTAAAATAAGACTTTCCAATTGATTTTTAGAGAATAATTTTTCATCTAAAAGTAATTTTTTACGAGCCTTAAGAATTTGACCAGTATATCTGAAGTTAAACTCTGGATGATATTGAGTACCCCAGAAGTTATTCGTCGTAAGAGATTGAATTGAATAATGATTATCAGACAAAGCAACTGATTTATTTGGAAGCTTAGTTACATGATCTAAATGTGAGGCAAAAGCATCAAAGATTAGTGGTTTTTTTTTATACATCTTATGAGCTTTGCCATAATTATTCAAAGAAATATTAAAAGAGATACCAATTTCTCTTCCTTTGATATTTTTTGATACGGTTCCTCCATTGCATACTGTATAGAGTTGCATTCCCCAGCAGCTTCCAAATATTTTAATTGGAAGTTTAGATATTTTTTTCATGAGAGTTATTTGATTTTTGATCTCTTTTGTATTGTCATAGATATTAAGACTGGAGCCCGTCCACACTATTCCATCAAAAGAATAAAAGAAGGCGTCATCAAAAGTTGTATTTAAATCCATAGATGGATAGATAAAAGTTGATTTTATTTTTGGATTAATTTTTTTTAATTGATCTCTATAAAATTCACAAATTGGCTGAATATTGTGTTTTGCTAATCTTTTCCAACCTAATCTATCATAACCATTAACTATTAGTAAATTCATGCATATTTAATATAGTTACTTTATCTAAATGTCAGCATTTATCTATAAATCCCTCTCAGTTTTATTTTTTGTCTTAATGAGT
>JAQWPC010000115.1:0-6307 GCA_029245555.1 Alphaproteobacteria bacterium | reverse complement strand
GTAAACCTCTGGATGCCCAAAAAACCAAAAAAGATGTTGGAATAAAACAGGGTCTCCTCCACCAGAAGGATCAAAAAACGTTGTGCCAAAGTTTCTGTCAGTAAGCAACATAGTGATTGCGCCACCAAGAACTGGGACAGCTAATAATAATAAAAAAGCTGTAACTAACATCGCCCATGCAAACAAAGGCATTTTATGAAGAGTCATGCCAGGCGCTCTCATATTAAGAATGGTTGTAATAAAATTCACAGCACCAAGTATTGAAGAGGCACCAGCCAAGTGAAGGGAAAAAATCGCCATATCAACTGCAGGTGTACTATGACCAGTAGTTGAACTCAAAGGTGGATAAATCGTCCAACCAGTACCTGCCCCTGTGCCTACAAACATTGAACCAACAATTAGAAGCAACGAGGGAATTAGTAACCAAAAACTTATATTATTTAATCTTGGGAAGGCCATATCAGGCGCACCAATCATTAGAGGAACAAACCAATTACCAAACCCTCCAATTAATGCAGGCATAACAACAAAGAAAATCATCAACAATCCATGCGCAGATATAATCACGTTCCACATTTGACCATCAGTAACTACCTGCATGCCAGGGCTAGCTAGCTCCATTCTCATAATAACAGAAAGGGCACCACCGATAGTTCCTGCTAAGATAGCGTATAAAAAATATAAAGTGCCTATATCTTTATGATTTGTTGAAAAAAACCATCTTACAAAAAAACTTGGTTTATGATCATGATGATCATCTAGTGAAGCAGTATTAACGCTCATAATTTTTTCTCCTCTAATTGTATAATTTTATTTTCTGAAACAATTATCTCCTCTGATGAGGTCACATCAGTTTGAATATCCTCATTAATTGCATAATTATTTTTGGCAGTGTTAACCCATGCCATAAATTCATTTTCAGGCAACACTTTTACTACAACTGGCATAAAACCATGACCAGTTCCGCAAATTTCAGAACATTGACCGCGGTATGTTCCTGGTTCTTTTACATTCACCCAAGTTTCATTTAGCCTTCCTGGAACAGCATCAGTTTTGATGCCCATTGATGGGACTGCCCAGCTATGTAAAACATCTCCAGCTGTAATAAGAATTTGAACATTCTTATTAGCGGGTATTACTAAAGGATTATCTACAGTCAATAACCTTAAATCACCATCTTGTAGTTCATCGTCTTGGATCATATAGCTTTCAAAGTAAAAATCCCCATGATCAGGGTATTCGTACTCCCAGTACCATTGATGTCCAATGACCTTAACAGTCATATCGTAGGTATCCCTTTTTTCTTGTTGATAAAGTAATTTAAAAGATGGAATAGCAATGACTACTAGAATAACAACAGGAATTGCTGTCCATAAGACCTCTATAACTGTGTTATGAGTAGTTGTAGAAGGTGTAGGATTTCTTTTTGCGCTAAAACGAAAAGAAACATAAAAAAGTAAAAAAAGAACAAATAAAGTAACAATTGTCATTACCACAAGAATTCCATTGTGAAGAGTAATTACCTTTTGCATTAAATCAGTTGCTGGATTTTGAAAGCTTAATTGCCACTCATTAGCGCTGGCATAAAGGTTTGAATTAAAAAATAAAATAAAAAATGTAAATAAGAATTTCATAAAATCATATTAGTTAACTTTTAAAGGCAGTATATTGACAGGTTGTCGCTTAAATTGGCTATAATTATGAAAAATAATGAAATGTTAAGCTCAGTGCGGCAATAACAGCAGTATCAGCTTTCAGAATTCTAGGGCCTAGAGAAATATTTTGATAGGTTTTGCTATTTTTAGATATCATCTGCCTCTCCTTTTCCTCAAAACCTCCTTCAGGGCCAATAATTACAATAATTTCTGTTTTATTGTCGGATATTGATGAATTAATTTTTTGAATAGGGTCACCCTGTAAATTCTCATCAAACATTAGTACATGACACTTAGACAACAAATCGATTCTTTGGTCTAACTTTTGATAATTGTCTAATGTTGGAATTGACATCCTCCCACATTGTTGTGCTGCTCCAATAGAATATGATGAGAATTTACTAAGATTAATTTTTTTTATGACAGTTCTTTGAAAAAAAGTTGGATAAATATTTCTAACCCCTAATTCAGTTGACTGTCTAATAATAGCTTCGCTATTAAGATTTTTAATCGGAGAGAATAAAAGACTAATATTTGGCTCAACAAAAGAGCTTGATATCTTTTCTGAGACTTCTGCAATTATATTTTGCTTGTTAATTTTTTTTATTACGGCCTTCCATTCACCTGAATTAGGGTTAAATAATGCAATTTCACTTCCGATATTTAATCGCATCACTCGAATTAAATGGATATAGTACTTTTCTTCTAGTTGATAAGTGCTACCTTCATCTAAAATTGAATTACAATAAACTCTCTTCATGAATGATATTAATCAAGATAATTTAATTTTTAAAATTTTACCATCATTTACGCACCCCTATCTCATATTAATAAGGCTAGACAGACCAATAGGTTTTTTACTCTTATTTTATCCAATAAGTTTTGCTCTGGTGTCTTATGGTGAAATTGGATTAAACACGTTAAAATTTTTAATCATATTTTTTCTTGGTGCTTTTGTAATGAGATCAGCGGGTTGTATTGTTAATGACATCTTTGATAGAAATATTGATAAAAAAGTTGATCGAACGAAACTTCGCCCACTAGCCTCTTCTCAAATAACTCTTACTAAGGCTATAATTTTATTACTTATTCTTTCTGCAATGGGTTTGTATGTTTTAATTAATTTAAATACTCCTGCTATTATATTAGGTCTAGTTATAGCTCCATTAATTGTATTATACCCATTGGCCAAAAGATTTTTTATCATCCCTCAATTAGTTTTAGCAATGATTTATAATTGGGGTTCTATAATAGGCTGGGTCACAATTCAGTCACCTTACAAATTTGATAATATCCTGATTTTATATTCAGCATTGATTATTTGGACGATTATTTACGATACTATTTATGCAACTCAGGATGAGATGGATGATAGAAAAATGAGTCTTTACTCAAGCGTAATCTTTTTTGATAGCAAAAGATTTCAAATAATTAATTTTTTAATCTGTTTAAAATATGCACTTCTATGCTTTTTTGCCTATTCTCTGAATTACCACTTTATTTTTTATGTATTAATCATTTCAGTTTTTATTGTGAATTTATTAGATATTCACATGAAATGGAAAAATTTATCTCAAAATGCTCTTGGTTATTTTAAAAGAAATAACCATTACGCTTTATTAATTCTATTTAGTATAATGATAGGCAGTCAATTAAATGTCTAACAGTCGAAAAGATTTTATAAGGATTTCAAAATTATTTTTAGCCTATAAGGCTCAAATGTTTATCGCAATACTTTGTATGATAATAGCCGCTTTATGTACTGGATTTCATGCTTGGTTGGTAAAGCCTGCTTTGGACCAAGTTTTAATTAATGCAAATAGTTTTTATTTATACTTCATTCCACTTGCCATTTTACTTACTGGCTTCGTCAAAGGAATTGCAAGCTATACACAAATAGTATCTCTGCAGTTTATGAGTCATCGTATTATTGAAAAATTAAGAAAGGATGTCTTCCATAATGTTATAAATTTACATTATGGTTTTTTTTTACAAAATAAAACAGGATCTCTAATAACAAGAATTACCACTGATACCTACTTCCTAAGTGGGGCTATGGCTAATACGTACACCGCTCTTATCAAAGATTCATTGACCCTATTAGTACTTGTAGGAAATATGTTTTATCAAAACTGGAAATTAGCATGCTTGTCTTTAATAGTTTTTCCTATTGCCATTATACCTGTGAGGGTCTTAGGGAAAAAAATTAGAAATGTTACGAGAAATCTTCAACATCAAGTAGGAAATTTAGCTTCGATTCTAGAAGAAACTTTTAAGGGAATTAAAAATGTAAAATCGTTCAATGCTGAAAATTTTGAAATTAGAAAAATTAGCAAAGAAATTTCTTTTGCAAGAGAACTAAATTTTAAGCAAGAGAAAATTACCGCAAGATCAAGACCATTTACTGAAACATTGGGTTCAATGGCTGCTGGATTAGCTATTTTTGGAGGCGGTGTTTTTGTAATTAACGATAATATGACAGCTGGCGAGCTTATGAGCTTCTTGGTAAGCCTAATGTTAGCCTATGCACCTTTAAAAAATTTAATAAATGTCAATGTCACTCTTCAAAGCGGACTTGGAGCTGCATCTCGGATATTTGAATTCATTGACATGAAAAATAATATAAAAGGAGGTAGCAAGAACCTTAACCGTTTCGAAAAAATAGAATTTGAAAAAGTAAAATTTCAATATCCTAATAGCCAAAAAATCATTTTAAATGAAATGAGTTTTGTGATTCAAAAGAATAAAAAAATAGCATTGGTTGGGCCTTCCGGATCAGGAAAATCATCTTTGATGGCTCTCATGATTAGACTTTTTGACAATCAAGAAGGAAATATTCTTATTAACAACAACAATATTAAAGATCTTAAGTTATCGACTTTAAGAAAGTTATTTAGTTTAGTAACTCAAGATACAGTATTATTTGATGGATCAATTTATGAAAATATAAAATACAATTCATCTAGTTCAAAAAAAATTATTGAGAATTCCATTAAATTGTCATGTATTGAAGAATTTACTGATGAGTTACCTGAAAAACTTAACACTAATATTGGTGAAAATGGGGTTAAGCTATCTGGTGGTCAAAGGCAAAGAATCGCTATTGCTAGAGCTCTAGCTCAACAAAATCAAGTTATACTTTTGGATGAACCAACTTCCAATCTAGATCTTAAAACTGAAGCAATTTTATTTCAAAACTTATCAAATATAAAAAATATAACTTTAATAGTAATAGCACATCGTCTTAGTACAATTAAAGACTTTGATGAAATATATTTTGTTGAAAATGGAAAACTTATTGAAAAGGGAAATCATAAATCTTTAATGTTAAAAAGAAAAAAATATTATCACTTGTATCAAAACCAAATTAAAAAAAATGCTTAAATATTTAAGTAAGAATTCTTTTTTTTTAAATATATTTGCAAATTTAATTTTTTTTTCACTTTGGTTTATAAAAAGTACAAGCAATTGGAGGGGCATCAACGAAGAGATTGTAGAAAAAGAATTAGGAAATAAAAAATCAATAATTGTGCTAATTTGGCATAATCAACTTATGGGTTCCACTTTTAGTTGGAAGTTTAAACCAAAACTTCGACCCATTGCAACCTCTCATCGAGATGGTCAGTTAAGTATTCTAGTGCAAAGGAAATTTGGTTTAGATCCACTTTTAAGAAAAAAAGATAACCCAAGTTTTTTAATTAGAAATATCTCCAAAACTAAAAGCAATGGGGATTGTATATACATAACTCCTGACGCCCCTCATGGACCGAAATATCAGATTAATACAAATATTTATAAATTAGCAATTAAATACAATATGAAATTAGCAATTTTATCATTCAAAACTAATAAGTTTTTTAGATTAAAGAATTGGGATCAGCTAAAGATACCCCTTCCTTTTAGTAAAGGGGTATACCTATGGGGAGAGCAAATAATTGACGCTAAACATTTCAAATCAGAAGAAGAATTCAATACCGAAATAGTTAAGGAACTCAATACTAATAAGAAAAAGATAGAGTCATATGTTTAAATACAAATGCCTTCAATTCATAATTTATCCTATTATTATTCTTTTTTCTTTTATTCGAATTTTATTAAAAAAAGAGACTTTTTATTCAATAAAACAAAAATTATTTTGTATTTATGATTTTGAAAAGATAAATAATTTAGATGTAGTCATTCACTTTGCTAGCATTGGTGAATTAAATTCAATCAAATACATAACTGATAATCTATTAAATCAAAAAATCTTATTAACATGCACAACTTTATCCTCTTATAATCTAGCAAAAAAAAAATATCCCCAATATCAAATTATTTTTTTAGCATTTGATTTTTACTGGAATGTTCAAAAATTTTTACAAAAAACAAAACTGAAAAAATTTATATGGATTGACTCAGAAATATGGCCAAGTTGGCTTGAGGAAGTAAAAAAAAATAATATTAAAAATATATTAGTAAACGGTAGATTATCAAATAAAAGCTATAATAATTGGATTAAAATCTCTTCTTTTGCAAAGCTCATTGGTAAAAATTATGATTTAATTTTTACAAAGAGCGAAGATGATAAAAGAAAATTTGAAAATTTATTTACAAAAGAAGCTTACTTTTATGGAAACTTAAAATTTAATTTAAATATTAAAATTCAATCA
>JAQWPC010000092.1:0-2313 GCA_029245555.1 Alphaproteobacteria bacterium | reverse complement strand
TGTGATTTAGAAGAATTGACAGCTCTTCGAAAACAATTAGATGAAAAGTGTGATATTTATCAGAAACAAATAGCTAGATTAGCAAATAAACTTTATAGAAAACTTCAGTCTAAGCAAAATAGATCATGGAGCTTCGATATCGATGAAGGAATATTGGATACATCCAAACTTACAAGAATTATAACAAATTCAAATAATTCACTTTCTTATAAAAAAGAAAAAGAAATTAAATTTGAGGACACCACTGTAACATTGTTAATTGATAATTCTGGGTCTATGAGAGGTAAACCTATAATGATTGCTGCCCTAACAACAGATATGATCGCAGCCACTTTAGAGAAATGTAAGATTAAAGTTGAGATATTAGGATTTACTACAAAGGCATGGAAAGGTGGAAAGACTAGAGAACATTGGTTGAATAATGGAAAAATGAAAAATCCAGGCAGATTGAACGATTTACGTCATATTGTCTATAAATCTGCTGATCAAAATTCTAAAAAATCTAAAATCAATCTGGGTCTTATGTTAAAAGAAGGCCTACTAAAAGAAAATATTGACGGAGAAGCATTGCTCTGGGCCAGCTCACGACTATCAAAAAGACCAGAAAGCAGAAAGATACTGATTGTAATTTCAGATGGAGCTCCAGTTGATGACTCAACACTCTCTGTAAATAATAGCAATTACCTAGAAAAGCACTTAAAAAGCACAATACTTTCTATAGAAGAAAGATCGAAGATTGAATTACTTGCCATAGGCATCGGTCATAATGTTGGACAATACTATTCTAAAGCCATTACTATTCATGATGTAGAAGAGCTAGGCGGTATTATGTTTGATAAAATAGAAACTTTATTTACGTAATTGAGATAGAATATCTTTTTTATAAGTTTCAAATTGATCTTGTTGAATAGCCGTTCTAATTTCCTGAAAAAAATTATTCATAAACCATATATTATAAATTGATAAAATAACCATGCCTAAAATTTCATTAGATTTTAGTAAATGATGTATGTATGACTTCGTAAATTTATTAATTTCTGGGACATTACAAATTTCATCAATGCAAGAATGATCATCTCTAAACTTAGAATTGTTTAAGTTTAATCCTTTTATTTTTGATTTTGAGAGCATAATTCCATGGCGGGCTATTCTTGTAGGAGAGACACAGTCAAATGTATCGTACCCACAACTAACTCCATGTAAAATATCATCTATACCTCCAATTCCTAATACATGCATGGGTCTTTCTTTATCAACAATATTTTCACAAAATGAAAAGATTTCATACATCTGATCTTTGGTTCCACCTAAAGAGCCTCCAATTGCTAAACCATCGTAGTCTTGCGAGCATGTCTCTTCACAAGCAATTTTTCTTAAATCTTCATAAACACCTCCTTGAATAATGCCATATAGAAATTGACCACCAGAAGATCCAGATTTTTTATCATAACTTTCAAAAGGTAATTTAAACGACTTTAAACAACGATTAGCCCAACGGTGACTTAAGTGCATAGAGCTCTCAGTATACTTTTTAGATACATTAAAAGGGGTACATTCATCTAATACAAAAATCAGGTCTGCTCCAAAATATCTTTGTAGTTCTATTGATCTCTCAGGAGACAAAAAAACCTTATCTCCATTTAAATAATTTCTAAATGAAGCGCCCTCTTCAGTAATCTTAATTAATGATTTTCTTTTAATATTTTTATTTTTACCTTTGATTTCCTCAGAAACAGAACCATGTCCAAGAGAAAAAATTTGGTACCCCCCACTATCAGTCATCATAGGGCCTTTCCATTGAGTAAAACTTTGTAGTCCTTTATTTTCAGCAATAACATGAGGGCCTGGTTGAAGCATTAAATGATACGTATTAGATAAGATTATCTGAGTATTCGCAGAGTATAACTGTTTGGGTAGAATGGATTTAACTGTAGCTTTAGTTCCACAAAAGATAAAAGCTGGGGTAGATATTTCCCCATGCGATGTAGATATCTTCCCAATTCTTGCGTTAGAGTTAGGGCTTTTTTTTAAAATCTCAAAAAAATTACTCAATGTTTTTTGGCAAAAATTTTCTGGCTTGATAAATAAAAAAAGTATCAAAAATACTTAGTGCTATTCTAATAAGATAGATACCAATACCATAAGAAATAATTAGATCTATAGCTGGCACAGGGTTTGATGATAAAAGATTAAAAGCCAATAAACTAAAAATTAAATTATCAATAAATTTAGAAAAAATAGATGATATATAATTTCTAAAACAAATCTATGAATTTTCTTTATTCTTTAAATAAGAGAAGATAAATATATAAA
>JAQWPC010000089.1:0-2867 GCA_029245555.1 Alphaproteobacteria bacterium | reverse complement strand
AATTTAGGAGATTGATCAAAAATAAATATTATTTCTTTATATAAATGTTGATTATACTTATAGAGAGAGGTTAAGTGCACCCCAGACTTATAATAATTAATCAGGTAATCAAATTTTATGAGTAATTCATTTTTATTTTTTTCCTGAGATAAAATATCAATTAAATGATAAATCGACTGAAGGTAATCTTCTTTAACAGAGTTGGAACTATTGATATTTTTAGCTCTATCAATAAGTTTATTGATAATTTCATTACTTTTTTTATCAAATGTATCAAGTTTAAGATCTTTCGTAGGTGTTTGATTATCAAATAATTTCTTAAAAATATCTTGAATATCTTTACTTTTTTTTTGGAGTTGAGCAAAATAATCAGGGTCAATCGTCTTTAAAAAAAGATCATTTTCTGAAACAGTATTTTGAAATGTATTCTGTTTAATGTGAAGATAATTTTCAATTCTTCTGTAATAGTAATAGGCATCTTGGATAACAATTAAATCATCTTGAGATAAAAAATTATATTTTGAGAGAACTTTAAAGATTTTATGAATGCTATTCTCTCTTAGGCTTTCAAATTTACCAGACCATAATAATTGATTAAAATGAATTATATTTTCACAAGACCTTATAAATCCAAATGAATTTTTGATATCTAATAATTTAGTAGTTTGTTTTTGTAAGAAAAGATTTTTAATCTCATCAATAGCGTAATAATCAAATGATCGACGAAAAAGAAAGCTTCGAATTGAAGACATAAAGTCATCGTATAAAAGGATATTTCCACCAATGAATTGAGATCGATGAAAGGCCAATCTCTCCCAATTCCTACCCACAGAGGAGTAATATTCAATAGCATTTTCAATATCTGTTATTAGATGTGAATTTCCAAGATCTGGGCGCAACCTTAGGTCAATTTTGTGAAAGAAATTTAAAGATACATTAGAAATTTCTGAGATCATTTTTCTAACGGACTGATTAAAATCATGTGAGCTATATGGGCTGTTCATAGAGTCAAAAAAGATAATTATATCAATATCAGATGTAAAATTTAAATCCTTAACACCAATTTTTCCCATCCCAATTATAAAAGTAAATTTTTTATACAAGGGGAATTCATCAGATAAATATTGATCAAAGATTTTTAGCAATAAAGACTTACATATTAAAGACCATGTACGAGAAGCATTTTCTTGGGAGATATTATTATTATGAAAGGATAAAAAAATTAAAAAGATAATTTCATTTTTTAAATCCTCAGCTCTAATCTTTTTACGGTGCATTTGTTGAATGCCACTCCTAAAATGAAGTAAAATATTTGATATTTTGATTTTTGAAAGATCATGATTTTTTTCTAGATATCTATATCTCTTGAGAAATGAAGAGGTATTAATGAGTTGCTCTAATTCCAAATTGGTGAGTCCTCAAGATACCCATTAAGAACATCAATATCTTTAAATTTTGCAATATCATTGCGTACATTTTTTGCATCAGGGATATTAGCTAAAATTGTGAAAAGACTTTTCTTAATCAAATTCAAATTTGAAAATTTATAACTTTTTATATCTTTAAAAAAATTATTAACTGCTTCTTTTTTGTTATCAATTTTGTGTATAGATAATTTTTCTAGAAATAATAAATCTTTTGCAAATTGTCTTCCAATCATAAAGTTAAAAACATCATTTTGAATTAAAAAGTCAAAAGTTTTTTTATTATTAATTTCACCATTAGGAATGAGATTTAATTTAGGAAAATTTTTTTTACATTCTAAAAATAAATCATAATTTATTTGAGGGATGGTTCTATTTTTTTTAGTATCTAAATTTAATACTCCATTACGACAATGAACAAAGATATCTCTAATGCCAAGACTTAAAAACAATTCTAAATATTTATATATATAGTTCTTATCCTCTTTTAAGCCTAAGCCTAAGCGACATTTAACAGAAAAACTTCCATTATATTTTATTATTTTTTCTAGACATTTTTTTACTAAATCTTGATTTTGTGTGAGAGCTAGGCCTAACATATTTTCTTGAACTCTGGAACTTGGACATCCAAGATTAAAATTAACATGTTGAATTAATTCAATTTTATTTAATATATTGATGGCTTGTTGTATTTCCTGCGGGTCAGATCCTGCAATCTGTATTGCACTTTTATTATTGTTTAAGAAGTGTTTTTGAATGGTTCTAATTTCATTATGGATAATAGCCTTATCTACTATCATTTCAGAAAAGGTTTGAATGCTCTCTCCATATAAATTTTCTGCCAAATTTCTAAGGTAGCAGTCAGTATATCCCATCATTGGTGCTAGATAGTATTTCATTTGAATTATTAGTTTTATTCATTAAAAATACTTCAATAATAGTTAAAATCATTAAAAATCAATCCAGTGGAAAAAATAAAATTAAACCAACTTTCTTTTAACCTTGATGGTCTTATACCTACTATTGTGCAAGAAAAAACATCAAATGAAATTTTAATGTTAGCCTATTCAAATAAACAATCATTGGAGTTATCGATGAAATCTCAAAAAGCACATTTTTGGAGTAGAAGTAGAAAAAAAATTTGGTTTAAAGGTGAAACCTCAGGAAATACTCTTAAATTATTTGATATTTATACAGACTGTGATACCGATACGTTAATATTTGAAGTTGAATTAGAAGGCTCAGGAGCCTGTCACACAGGATCTAAAAGCTGTTTCTTTAAGAAAATAGAAAATGAGTGAAATAATCGCATATAAAGACCAAAGCAACGAATACTTTGATGTCGAAGTAGATAAAAGCGTTCCCATAAAAGCAAAATCAGAAGATGCCCTTAATATAATGAGGCATGATATAGCTCATGTTTTAGCGGAGGCAGTTGTTTCA
>JAQWPC010000007.1:0-4218 GCA_029245555.1 Alphaproteobacteria bacterium | reverse complement strand
CAATTTGAACCTGAAAAGTTTTATAAGCTCAATGTTCATGGTCAAATTAATGGAGCAAAACTAGATACTTCAATTACTACTTTAAAGGGAAAGAAAGTAGACAAGTTATTTTTCAAAGATGAGAATTTGGCTAATAAAGCAAAAGATTACCTCAATTCAAATAATTTTTTTATCAAAAAGATTGAAGAAAAAACTATCTTTCGCAAACCAAGAGCGCCTTTTAACACTTCGACTTTGCAACAAACTGCTAACAGTCAATTAAATTTTAGTGCTAGCCAGACAATGACAATAGCCCAAGGGCTCTATATGGGAGTTGATATTAATAAAGAAACAATAGCTCTAATAACTTACATGAGAACAGATAGCATAACTTTATCTAAAGATTCAATTGATATACTTAGAGAGAATATTCAAAAAAACTATGGCGATGAATATTTACCAAAAGAACCTGTTGAATATAAATCTAAGAAAAAAAATGCCCAGGAAGCCCATGAAGCTATTAGGCCCACTGATATTTCAATAAAACCAGATGAGATAAAGGAATTTTTAAGTGAAGAGCAGTTTAAACTTTATGATTTAATTTGGAAAAGAACAATTGCTTCACAGATGTCTAATGCGCAAACTAATCAAAATTCACTTCAAATTGAATGTGAAGAACAAAATGTTACCCTTAAAGCAACCTTAGGGAAATTGATCTTTGATGGCTATAAAAAAGTTTATAACCTTCAAGAAGATGATGAGGAACAAATTATTTCTCTTCTTGAACATTTGAAAGAAAATGACAAATACAAAGTGGATAATGTTGAAGTATTAGAGTCATTTACATCTCCCCCATCGAGATATACTGATGCAAGTCTTGTAAAAAAGCTTGAAGAATTAGAAATAGGAAGACCTTCAACTTATGCCTCTATAATTCAAACAATAGTTAATAGAGGTTATGTTTTAAAAAGTGGAAAATCTTTTATTCTGAATGATCGAGGAAGAGTTGTTAATGTATTTTTATGTAATTATTTTAAAAAATTTTTGGAGTATAAATTTACAGCTGATTTAGAAAATCAACTAGATGATGTTGCTGCAGATAAAGCAGAGTGGAAAAAAATAGTATTAAATTTTTGGAAAGATTTTGAATACTTTATTAATGAAGTAATGGGCAAACCTAACCGTGAAGTTATAGATGTTATTAATGACGAACTCTCTCCTGTAATTTTTAAAAAAATAGGTGGTGATATTGATATTAAATGCTCATCTTGGGCTAACACAGAAAATTGTGATGGTAATTTAGGTGTGAAAGTAGGAAAAATGGGAGGCTTTATTGGCTGTTCGAATTATCCAACATGTAAGTTCACTATTTCTATAGGCGCTTTTGTCAAAGAAATTAATCCTAAAAATCGTGAGGGTGATGAAATTATTACTTTCCCGAGAAAGCTTGGAGTTGATGCTGACTCCCAAAAAGAGATTGCTGTTCATTTGGGTCCATACGGCTACTACCTACAACTAGGTAAGGAAATGGATGAGGAAAAACCCAAAAGAGTAACGCTCCCTAAGCATTATGATCAGAATACCATAGGGATGAACATCGCTAGTCAATTAATAAAACTACCAATTACATTAGGTAGCTATCCAGATTCAGAAGAACCTGTAATAGCCAATATCGGAGCATACGGCCCCTATGTTAAGTATATGGACATCTACGCCTCATTAGGAAAAAGGTTTGATGTTTTGGAGATTGATTTGAATCAAGCAATAGAATTAATCAATATAAAAAAAAATAAACCTACAAATAAAGTTCGTGAAATAGGCGTGCTTAAAAGAAGAAGGCAAAAAGCAAATTTATATAAAGGTAAAACTGGAAAATACTATTTTAAGATTGGTATTATGAATTATAAAATTCCACAGGAGTATGACGGAGAGATTTTGACTATTGAAGATGTTGAAAAGATTTTAAAAGCTAATCGTTAAATTTTCTTTATAGATAATTCTTTTAGCTGGCGACCATCAATATCCACAGGTGCATTCATCATTAAATCCTGAGCTTTTTGATTAAATGGGAAGGCTATAACCTCTCTAATATTTTCATTATCGCTTAAAAGCATAATAATTCTATCGAGACCAGGGGCGCAACCTCCGTGAGGGGGGACACCATAATGAAAGGCTTCAAACAAGGCACTAAATTTAGTCTTGATGGTCTCCTCATCATAACCAGCGATTTCAAATGCCTTTTTCATTATATCAGGACGATGATTTCTTATCGCACCTGATGACAATTCAATACCATTGCATACTATATCATATTGATAAGCAAGTATATCTATTGGATCGTCTTCTATTAGTGCATCCATTCCTCCTTGTGGCATTGAAAAGGGATTATGACTAAAATCTACTTTACCTGTTGCAGGATCTTTCTCATACATTGGATAATCTACGATCCAACAAAATTCAAACTTGTTTTTATCAATCAGCTCTAGTTCATCACCCACCTTAGCTATAACTTTTGAACCAAAATCATAAGCTTCATGGGGCATGTCACAAATAAAAAGAAGGCCATCTTTTTTATTAAAATTATTTTCTTGAAGCATGCTTTTTAACTTTTCAGGATTAAAATTTTTAGCCAAAGGACCTTTAGCTTCTAAATTTTCAAAATTCATATACCCCAGTCCTTTTTTTCCTTGTTCTTGGGCCCATTTATTAAGATTATCATAAAAGCTTCTTGCCCTACCTTCAGAATTAATTGCTTGAATGCAATTAACAATTGCACCTTTATTGATTAGGTTTTCAAAAATTTGAAGGCCAGAACCTTTGAAGAAATTTGTAACATTAAGCAATCTTAATGGATTTCTTAAATCAGGTTTATCACAACCAAAGTCCTGAATACTTTTTTTATAAGACAGTAAAGGAAAGGGAAGTGAGTTAACTGACTTTCCTTGAGCTTTAAAATTATCAAAAATATTAAATAGCAATCTGCTAATAATATCTAAAACATCCTCTTGAGTAGCAAAACTCATTTCCATATCAATTTGATAAAATTCACCAGGGGATCGATCAGCTCTACTATCTTCATCTCTGAAGCAAGGTGCTATCTGAAAATATTTATCAATACCTGATGCTATATATAATTGTTTAAACTGCTGTGGTGCCTGTGGAAGCGCATAAAAAGAACCTTTATGGATTCTAGAAGGAACTAAGTAATCTCTTGCGCCTTCGGGAGAGGGTGCTGTTAAAATTGGAGTTGCCAGTTCCATAAAACCCTCATTATTCATGAAACCTCTTACGTGATTAATTACATCATGACGTAATTTAATATTTTTTTGCATTTTTGATCTTCGAAGATCTAGATATCTATATTTTAGTCTAATTTCTTCTCCGTAATCATTATCTGAATTGACTTCTAAAGGTAAATTTTTTGAACATGAACTTAAAACGTAAAAATCTTCAATTTGAAGTTCTACTTCACCCGACTCTAAATTAGTATTAATTGTATCTTCGCTTCTTTTTGTAATTAAGCCAGAAATTTGTAAAACATCTTCATTTTTAACCTTAGATAAATTTGCAAATATAGTTGATGAGTTATCAACTACACATTGTAATAATGAAGTTGAATCTCTTAAATCAATAAAAAGAAGGTTTCCGTGATCTCTGGATCTATTAACCCAACCAGAGACTGTAATATTTTTACCGACTAAAGATGTATTTATATCTTTTAAATAGTAGTCTCTATATTTGTTCATAATGTTGTCTAATTAGAGACAAATTAATATTATGGTTATTCTCATAAAGCAAATAATTAATAGTTTTAGAAGCATTAAAGGCATCAATGTAAGACCTATCTATGAATTTCATGACTTCATTAATCATCTGGTCTGAAATTGTAATTGACATATTTTTTAAAAATTTTTGAATTAATTTGAAAAATAACTTATCTCTTGGGTTTTCTATCCTAGCAATATTAAATAAACTTAATCGAGATATAACATCAGGAAGGAAAACTTGATTTTCATCAACTTTCAGTGGGTCTGTAGATGTGAATATAGTTAATCCAATGTCTTGTGATATAAAATATTGCAAAAAATGAAAAAGATTTTCATCAGCAAGGTTTAAATAATTTAAATCTAAATACGTTTTTTTATGATTCTTTATACTTAGCGATATATCAAAAATTAATTCTGCTTGATTTAGTTTAGAATAAGCCTTAGCTAAAGAGGTTTTACCAGACTTTTCTGA
>JAQWPC010000080.1:0-7597 GCA_029245555.1 Alphaproteobacteria bacterium | reverse complement strand
TATATTTTTAATTTTTTTGATGTGGGTAGAGAAATTTGTTGGATACCTTAATCGTTTATGAAATTCAATAGGGATAGACTCTATCCCTTTTTGTCCAACGATAACTTGTTTTTCTTCTATGGGAGATTTATTTTGGATATTAGAGCAAAAATCTCCTTTTAAGATCTTTGTGGCATTAATTTTATTTAGAAATTCATTTAATCCTATCATTCCATGATCTTCTTTTAAGTAATGCGCACCATGATCGAAGGCATAATTTTCATGACGTCTAGTTGTAATCCTTCCGCCTGGTCTCCAGGATTTTTCAAAAAAAGTTATATCAAGTGCGGGAAGGTGATGGGCTAATGAAAGGGCACTTAGACCCGTACCAATGACTGCAATTTTCTTCAAATTTATTTTTTCTTGGAAGAGTTTTTACTGGGCATTTCATCAACCTCTTCGGTTGGTCGAAGAATTGGTACATATCGAATACGAAGAATAATTACTGCAATGGCAACTAAAACAATAGCTCCTGCTTCATAAAGTAGAAGTTCAGGATTTGAATCTTTTCCTTGGAGAATTATAAGACGGGATAGGGCTGTAATCGCGATAAATAAAGGATACGTCATACGAACCCTATTAGAGATCATATAAATTCTTACCATTCCTATCACTTCAACATAAATAAAAAGAAGAAGAAGGTCAGCTAACTCAACATACTTGGCATCGATCATTTTAAGGATTTCGAACATGATTGCTGTTAGAGCTGAGATAAGTATTACAAAAACAACTGCTTTTTCTATAAATTCCACAAATTGTTCTACGTGTTTATTCATCACCAATTTATTCTATCAATTTGTTTTGATTGAAGAAAGGTATTTGTCTGAGAAAACGGTTTGCTGCCAAAAAAACCACGATGAGCTGATAAAGGAGAGGGATGAGGGGCTGTTAAAATTAGATGTTTATTCGAATCAATCAAAATTTTCTTTGATTGAGCAAATGCTCCCCATAGAATAAATACTATATTTTCTGAATGATTATTAATAATGCTTATTACTTTATCAGTAAATTCTCCCCACCCATAGTTTTGATGAGAAAGAGGTTTCGATTGCTCAACAGTTAATGTTGTATTCAATAAGAAAACACCTTGTTCAGCCCAATGTTCTAGATTCCCATTTCCAGGATTAATTATTTTTCCAATATCACTTTGTAATTCTTTAAAAATATTTACTAAAGATGGTGGGGGTTTGACAGAATTTGGAACAGAAAAACATAGTCCATGTGCCTGATTTGGACCATGATAGGGATCTTGCCCTAGTATCACTACCTTTACTTTATCAAAGGGAGTGAGATTAAAGGCATTAAAAATCTGCTCGCCTCGAGGGTAAAAAATAATTTTATTTTTTTTAAGTTCTTGCAGTTTATATTTTAAAGTCACCATGTAATCTTTTTGGAACTCATTCTTTAGGTGGGCTAACCAAGAGTGGTGAAGTTGAATGGTTTGTTTATCCATTCTTAAAAATATTAATTAATTGTTTCGTCTTTACTACGGCCGTATTTTTCTAACTTATAAATAATCTTTTCTTTTAAATCATGATTTTCTTCTAAGGCCATAACTAGAGCTTGTGTGTAAAAGAAACAGGCAGCTTCAATATCTGCTTTATTTTCAAAATAGTTAGCTGCTTCATAATAGAGAGAGCAAACTTTATCCATTTGCTTTTTTTGAAAAGCATCGGAGATATCCATATCAATTTGTGAAAATTCGTTCATAGAATTTTCAAATTAACACATTTGCCTCAAACGCCAAGATTAAAATGAAATGTTAAAAATTATCCTTTGCAGAGCGCATTTTAGCAAAAATTTCTTCAGGATTTTTACTGTTATAATAGTTAAAAAAGTAATCTGTGTCACATCTTAGAAAAGGATTACAGAGAATTTGCTGTTCTAGTGTTGTTGGTATAGTCGGGCGATGCTCATCTTCTTGTTGATTTACCCATTCGGCTAATTTGAGTAAATTTTGATTATCAGGATCAATGCTTAATGCAAATTTAATATTGCTCAGAGTGTACTCATGGCCACAATAAATTTTGGTATCCAGGGGAAGTGATTTAATTTTTAATAAACTTTTCCAAAATATTTTAGGGTCTCCTTCAAACATTCTTCCACAACCTGCATTAAAAAGAGTATCTCCAGAAAATAAAATATTATGGTCTTTCATAAAATAATTTATGTGCTGTAAAGTATGACCAGGTGTATGGATTACTTCATATTTTTGACCATGTACCTCGAATATTTGTCCTTCATCTACAGTTTGATCTGGTTTGGGAATCTGATTATCTTGAGAGTAACCGATAACAATTGAATCAAACTTTTTTTTTATTTTATCTACCGCTGCTACGTGATCTTCATGGTGATGAGTGATTAAAATATGAGATGCTACGGAGTCATTAAGCTCTAAAATCTTTAAGCACATATCATAGTCAGAGGGATCAATGAGAACACCTTCAGTGGCATGGGGATTTTTAATGAAATAACCATAGTTATCACTGAGTTGAGGAAAAAGATAAACGTTCGGCTTGGCCATATACATGGAATGTTAGGTAAATCTTGATAAAATACAACTATGGATATTAGCGCATCTGATATTTATAGTTTTTATCAATCAAAATTAGGAGGTCTTGTTAAAAGAATCATCCGACAAAAAATTATTTCATCTATTGATAAATCAAAACATAGTGATGTATGTGGTTATGGATATGTCAGTCCTTATTTGTCTTTTATTAATAAACATTTTCATCAATCAAATGTTTTAGAATTCAGACCTGATTTTTTAGATGGGGCCGTTCAAGAGAGGGTTGATTTTAATCAAAAATTTATTCATGAATACTTCCTACCTTTGGAGCCTAGTATGGTCGATATTGTAATCTCAACACATCTATTAGAATTTGTTGAGAAGCCCCAGAGTTCGATTGAGGAAATATGGAGAATTCTTAGACCAAATGGCTATTTTATTTCAGTTTTACCACGCCGTTCAGGTATCTGGACTAGATACGACAATAGCCCCTTTGGCTTTGGTCGATCTTACTCCTCAGCACAATTTAAAAACTTGATCAGTGATTATTTTGTTTTAGACGAAAAGAACTCATTCTTACATTTTCCGCCTTGGAGTCATTATTTAAACTATAAGTTTTATCAAACATTTGAAAATCTTGGAAATAAACTATTTCCTTATATGGGAGGGTTGATGTTTTGCGTTTGTAAAAAAATTGTTTATGCAAAAAAAACATCTATCTCTAAAAAAATTCCAATAAAAAATATACTTACTACTTAAAAGATTGGTGAAAGTTTAAAAAACATTTTTAATTTCATGATTTATATATAGATTAATTACTTGTTTGATCTTAGCTATTATCTAATCGTATCTTTTTCAATTTTATTATTTGCTATTTCTAAATCAGGTTTTTCAGGGGGGGGATTAGCATTGATATCTGTAACACTTTTATCTATTACTTATGGCCCCCTAACAGCAATAGCTATTCTTATGCCTATGCTTCTTATTTGTGATGCTATTGCAGGATACCTCAATAGGAAACACTATGAGCATAAAGTCATTTGGTCACTTGCCCCTTATTCTCTTTTGGGGGTTTTGGCTGGGATGCTTTTATTTAAATTCATAAACTTATCGATGATCAGTATCTTTATTGGATCCATCTCTTTGATTTATGTTGTTTTTAATTATCTAGTTACCAACTCAAAAATTAAAAACATTCCCTTTTATGGTAGTAAACTTTTTTGGGGAACGCTATCTGGCTTTACTAGCTTTTGTTTACACTCTGGCGGATTGCCAATGAATATTTTCTTTATGTCTCTTTATAATAAAAAAGTTCAATTTGTTGCTGGTCTTGTATTTTCTATGGCTTTAATCAATATCTTTAAAATCATTCCATATTTTTATTTAGACATCATAAATATTAACTCATTAATGGGGTACTTAATATTTTCTCCAGTGGCTGTGATAGGAGTTGTAATGGGGCATTGGATGAATAGTAAATTAAGTGATAAATCTTTTTTTATGGTTATAAACTTTTTTATCGTTATAGCTTCTTTAAGGTTGGTTTATTTGGGATTAATGGATTTATAAAATTTCATTTAACTCATTTATCAAATCAAATTCATTTTTAAAGTTATTCATTTTTTCTTTGTCAATAATGATCTTAAATCCTTCATTATTTTTTTCTAGACAAATAGGTAGTTGATTTTCATATTTATCTAAACCGAAATCATTTAGCTCTTCGGAATGTAAAAAATGTAATTGATGGGGTGTTTTTTCTACAAAATCCTTCCATGTTTTTCTTATTTTAAGGTCATGCGTGATTTGACATAAATTACATTCATATGTGCTGGGTGAAGCATATTTATGGATAGTGTCCACAATATAATTCCATTTACCGCCCCTAGCATTATAAACAAAGTATATTTCTTTTTTTTTAATCATTGGCTATATGAAACAAAACCTCTCTGCAGAAGAGGTTAGATGGAATCCTACCATTTGTGAATTTCTTTTGGTTTATTACATCAAAAGTATTAATTATTTTGAAATTAAGATCTAAGACTAATTGTTTAAAGTCTTTAATACTACAAGGGTGGATATAATCAGTATTATACCATTGATCGCTATCAGACTTTTTTAACAAAGAGTCAAAGCTACCTGAGGTTAAAAAACTTAATGCTTTACTTAGTCGAGCAGAATTATTGAAACCAACTATAATATTTTTACCCACTTTTTTTAATGTATTAAGTAAAACATCAGGTTTTTGAACTGCTTGAATAGTTTGGGTAAGGATACAATAATCAAATTGATTATATGGAAAATCTTCAACCATAACATTTATATCTCCATGAATAACATCTAAGCCTTTTTCTAAACAAGAAATAACTTTTTCTTGGTTGAGTTCTACTCCTTGAGCACTGACACTTTTATTTGCTAATAAGGAAATTAACTCACCATCTGAGCAACCAATATCAATCACTTTTGAGTTTTCGGGTATTAAATCGAGGATTATTTTATAGTCACTTCTCATCATCTGATTCCTTTAAGAAAGCCATCACAAACTTTAAAAAATTGGGGTTCATCGAGAAGAAAGCTATCATGCCCTCTATCAGAGACAACCTCTGCAAAACTGACATTGGATCCGATGGAATTTAACACAGATACAATCTCTTTAGACTCCTTTGTTGGAAATAGCCAATCACTAGTGAAGGAGAGGACGAGAAATCTAATACCATTTTTAATAATTTTATCTTGGTTATGTTGTATTTCAGCGGATACATCAAAATAATCCATTGCTCTCGTCATATAAAGATAGCTATTTGCATCAAAGCGATCAACAAAAGATCTTCCTTGATGGCGTAAATAACTTTCAACTTGGAAATCAATTCCAAAACCAAATGACAAATCTTTTTTCTCTTGTAAATTTCGTCCAAATTTATTTTGAAATGCTTTTTCTGAAAGATAAGTAATGTGCGCTATCATTCTTGCGACAGATAAGCCATTTTCAGGCTTCTGATTTTTTTCTGGATATCGGCCATTATCCCAATTTGGATCTAACATGATTGATTGCCTGCCTGCTTCATCAAATGCAATATTTTGAGCTGAATGCTTTAATGAACCGGCAATACTTATTATGGACTTTAAAGATTCAGGATATGTAGCGGCCCATTGTAAAACTTGCATTGCACCCATTGACCCTCCAACAACGGATAAAAGTTTTGATATACCCAGTTCGTCGACTAGAATTTTTTGAACTTTTACCATATCCCTTATTGTAATAGTTGGAAAATCAGGACCATAAATTTTATTTGTTTCAGGGTTAATGTCATTAGGACCTGTAGTTCCAACACAACCACCCAAAACATTAGAACAAATAACAAAGTATTTATTTGTATCGATGGGTCTATTAGGGCCTACCATTAAATCCCACCAACCCTTTTTTTTTGTGATAGGGCTCTCCTCGGCTGGAAATTGATCTCCTGTTAAAGCATGACATATTAAAATGGCATTATCTTTGTCATCATTGAGATTGCCATAAGTTTGATATGCAACTTGAAAATCAGATATTACTTTACCAGAGTCAAGTAATAGCTTTTCTTGGCATTTTAAAAGATATCCAGGATATTCAGTGTTATCAGTTATTTTTCTCATAAAATCTTTAGTATGATTGATAACTGCGGAGAAAACGCTTTAGCTGTTTATACACCCGCAAGCTGCAATCAAATCGGTGTTGATAGAAATTTAAGGCTTTTCAAAAAATATTTCAATATAAAATGATGATATTTTTCCTATATAGTTTATTTATTAATTTCAAAAAATGATTAAAAATCAGCCAAAAAACAACTATCAAGGTGGATCTGAAAATTTTAAAGGATTTATTAGATTGTCCTCTAATGAAAATAATTATGGTCCTTCAACCAAAGTAATCTCTGCAATAAAAAATAACTCTAAATATTCTAATATTTATCCGGAATTAGATGGAAGCAGTCTAAAATCACAATTAGCTAAAACTTTTAATGTTTCTTCAAATCAAATTATTTTAGGAGCAGGTTCTGATGAAATATTGCAAATGGCTTTTGCAGCTTTTACAAAACCCAGAGATGAGGTTTTATTTACAAAATATTCTTTTGCGATGTATTCTATTTATGCCAAAAATTTTAAATGTAAGGCAATTAAATTTAATGATAAAAAATTTCAGTTTTCTTTAAATGATTTATTAAAACTGTCTTCACCAAAAACAAAAATCATTTTTTTAGCTAATCCCAATAACCCAACTGGATCAATTTTTTATAAGCAAGAACTAGTTAAATTTTTAGACCGAGTAAATAAAAAAACTCTAGTGGTATTAGACGACGCATATTGTGAATATATTGAAGATAAAAATTATGATAGTGGTATGAATTTAGTAAAAAAATATCCAAATTTAATGGTTACCAGATCTTTTTTTTTATTTTTTGCTTTAGGAGGTTTGAGAATAGGATGGGGCTATTCTCAATTGCATAATATTTCTAGAATGTATGAATTTAAAAAGCCTTTTAACGTTTCTCGACTATCATGCATAGCTGGCATAGAGTCTTTAAAAAGCAAAACATGGTTAAAGACAAATATTAACAATAACTTGATAAATAAGGATTACACTGTTCGTAATCTTAAAAAAAATTATTTTGAAATTATAGATACAAAAGCAAACTTTATTTTATTAAAATTTAATAACAATAAATTAGCAAATTCTTATGTTGCCTTTTTGAATAAAAAAAAGATTACAGTTAGATCGTTAGCTTCTTATGGATTGGCTAACCATATAAGGATGACTATAGGAACACAATCAGAGATGAAAAAAACAGTTAAAATTTCTAATCAATTCAATGTTTAAAAATATATTAATTATCGGTTTCGGAATGATAGGTTCTTCGATTGCGAGAACTATTTTAAAGAATAATAAATCAGTAAAAATTTATGCTCTAGATAAGTCTTCTTCAATTGAAAGAAGACTTAAAAAGGCAAAACTTTCATCGGTTATTTGTCTAAAGTCTTTTGATCAGGTGGATAAAATACAGATTGATTTAA
>JAQWPC010000078.1:0-1862 GCA_029245555.1 Alphaproteobacteria bacterium | reverse complement strand
GTAAGTTTTACTTTGGAATCATTTTGATGAAATAATTTCAGATTTTTGTATATCCAGTTTTTAGAAACTGTTTTCATCAAAGACCTTTATTAAGAAGTTTTTTGATAAAATTTTTTTTTGTATCGTAGGCAAAATAACTACTGATAATGACTGTTGATATATCATTATTAATAATAACATTTTCATATAGTTGATTGTCTTTAAGAGTTTTTCCAGACTGAACTAGATCAAGAATAAAATCAGCAACGCCATACTTGACTGCCAGCTCTATAGAGCCATTAAGTTTAATTGTTTCTGTTTGGATGTTTAATTGTTTGAAATAATTTTCTGATATGTTTTGAAACTTAGTAGCTACTTTAAAAACTTTTTTTTCAGAGAAATTTATCTCTTTTTTGTCCGAAGCAATAGAAATACGACATCTACCAATAGTGGTCTTATTTAATAAAACTAAATTTTTTTGAGAATTTTCTAAAATATCGTCATATCCTACAAACCCAATATCTGCAGCACCTAAGATTGTATAGGATCGAATATCTGATGGTTTTAGTTTGATAATTTTTATTTCACTAAAATTAGTATCAAAAGTAAGCTTTCTTGTTTCATCATCAAAAAATGCATCTTCAATTCTGAGGCCTCGATCTGATAAGTATTTAACTACTTTCTTTTCAAGTCTACCTTTAGGGCATGCTATAATTAATTTTTCATTCATTTTTTTCTTTTAATGTTTACGCCACATTTTTTTAATTTCAAATCAAAATCTTCATATCCTCGATCTAGGTGGTAAATTCGATTAATTGTTGTAGTTCCTTTTGATATTATTGCAGCAATAATCAATGAAAAGCTTGCCCTGATATCTGTTGCCATCACCTCTGCTCCAAAAAGATCATTTGTTTTATTTATTACTACCGTGTTGCCCACAATATCTAATTGAGCGCCAAATCGTCGAAGTTCAGGGATATGGATGAATCTATTTTCAAAGATATTTTCCGTAATATTAGATTTTTGACCAACTTTTAATAAACTCGCTATTAATTGAGCCTGCAAATCTGTTGGATATCCAGGAAACTCTTTGGTCTTAATATTTTTGATAGATTTTAAATTTGTGCAACTAAACTCATAACTGGAAGTACTTACCTGTTTAATTTTTAAACCCATGGACTGATAAACTTCCAACGGGAAAGTCAGATCATCAATATTTATATTATTTAAGATAATTTTTCCTTTCGAAGCCATTGTAGCCAAAATATAGGAGCCTGCCTCTACTCTATCAGGAATAACCTCGTGATTATGTAAATTGAGTTCGTTAACTCCTCTAACTGTAATAACTCTTTTTCTAACTTTTATGTTTGCACCACAATTAGTTAAAAATTTGATGAGGTCTATAACCTCTGGTTCAATCGCACAATTTTTCAATATAGATGTGCCCTTAGCTAAGGTCGATGCCATCAAAATATTCTGTGTTGCGCCTACACTTATTTTTGAGAATGAATGTTGGATGGCCTGAAGTTTTTCATTTTTTCTTTCAGCTTGAACATATCCATTTCGAATTGAAATTTTTACTCCCATCTTTTTTAAAGCCTCTAAGTGCAAATCTATTCCCCTATCCCCAATGGAGCATCCACCTGGTAGGGCTATCTTAAATTTTTTATACCTTGCTATCACCGGTCCAAGCAAAACAATAGAAGCTCTCATTTGCCTGACATATTCATAATCAGCAGATTTTTTGGAAATAGTGGAATTATGAACTGCAAAAACATTTTTTTGAAAATCAACCTTACAGCCTAAGTCTTGTAAAATTGAAACAAGAAATCGTGTATCCCTTAAATTGGGTACATTTCCAATTAGACAACTACCTTTTGCCA
>JAQWPC010000153.1:0-2675 GCA_029245555.1 Alphaproteobacteria bacterium | reverse complement strand
GCTGCCCCTACGCCACCTAAAGTCATAGCAGATAGTTTAATAAAATCTCTTCTTGGTGTTTTTTTATCAGACATGTTTAATATATTTGTTTATAGATTTTATTAGTAAGATGTAGCATAAGTAGTAGTCATCATGACGCATAAATTTGCAATATGCCTTTATATGCCCGATATGCCACAAAACGTAGGGGTGATTATAAGAACAGCCGCTTGCCTCGAGTTTCCTCTTCATATTATTAAACCCTTATCCTTTTCAATGACAGACAAGAGATTTAAAGGCGCAGTGATGGATTATATAAACTATTGTGATTTAAAACTACATAATGGATGGGAGGATTTCATGGTTTATTGTCAAAATGGGAATAAACGATTGATACTTGCAACAACTAAAACTAAACAGAGTTTCTATGATTATAATTTTAGACATGATGACATTATACTATTTGGTAAAGAAACCTCAGGAGTACCGGATACAATTCATCAAACCATAAAAGAAAAAATAACCATACCTATGAATAAAAAGACTCGGTCCTTAAATCTTGCAACTTCAGTTGCTATAGTTACATCAAAGATTATTTCACAATTATGAAATTATAAATAGTCTAAGAAAATATTTAATTCCTTATGTGCTTTTAAAAAATTTAGGGTATTTTCAGGATATGGCATTTTATAAATCTTATTAAGTTCCTGAGATATTTTTTTTGCCTTGACGAATTCTGTTATATTTTTAGAAAGCAAAATAAGACTATCAATATCATGTGGCTTTGTTTTAGGTTGATTAAATAATGATAAAAAACGAACGTAGCGTATAGCTCTGAGGTAATCTTTTTGAATTTGGTCAATAGGATCAAATATAAATCTTAAATAGCAATTATGAAGGTCATCGATACCTCCATAAAAATCAATCACCTCCCCTAAAAGATTGATATAGACACTATTAAAAGTAAAATCTCTTCTTTCTGCGTCTTCTTTTATACTTCGTGTTGATGTTACTTTAGAATGCCTACCTGTTGATTGAATGTCTTTTCTAAAAGAATTAATTTGATAATCAAAATCATTAGTTTTAATTGCTATACTTTTATAACTTGGAAAATACTTAATTTCGAATTTTTTAGATAAGTCCTCTAGTAATTTCTCATCAAAATCAGGTATAACAATATCAATGTCATTTGAATAATATTCATCAAGTATTATTGCTCTTGATACTCCCCCTATAAAATAAATTTCTTTTTTATCATTTGTGATAAAATCTAAAATGTCCTCCAAGTGAGTTTTTTTTACTACCTTTAAGACTCTATCATGATAATTAATCAATTTTCATCGAGCTCCATTAGTTGAAGCCATCTATCCTCTTTTTCTTGAAGTTTTAATTGAATTGATCCTATATTGTTAGAGGTATCAATAAACAAATTATTATCTTTTTCAAAAAGAGAAGGATCAGAGATAATATCCTCTAATTCTTTTAATTGATTTTTTAAAACAGTAATTTCTTGAGGGATCTGCTCTAATTCAAATTTAAGTTTAAAAGTGAGTCTTTTATTTTCACTTTTTTTAGTCTGAGTATTATCAGCAATAATTTTTTTTTTCTCTATATTGGAATTTTCTGAAATAATTTGTTCTTTTTGAGATAAAAAATCATGATACCCGCCATTGAAAACAACAACTTCTCCATTCCCTTTAAAATATAAAATTTTATTTACTAATTTATCTAAAAAATCTCGATTATGTGACACCACAATTAATGTACCATTGTACTGCGCTAGAATAGATTCCACGAGATCAAGGGTATCGGTATCTAAATCATTTGTTGGTTCATCCAAGATTAATCCACTCTTAGGATTTGATAAAACCTTTGACAAGAGCAATCTATTTTTCATGCCCCCAGAGAGACTTCCGACGGGATCATTTGATTTAGAAGGATCGAAATGAAAGTCTTTTAAATAACTACAGACATGCCTTTCACGATCGTTTGCTTTTATGTAATCGCCACCAGACGGAACAAGGATCTTTCTAATTGGAAGATTATCTTTTAAGTCATTCCTCAATTGATCAAAATAAGAGAATTCTAATTCTTTTCTAATTTTCACAGATCCTTTTTTGAGATCTAATTCTTGTAATAAAACTTTTAAAAAAGTTGATTTTCCAGAACCATTGGGCCCCAGTAACCCGATGCGATCCTTTTTGTTTATTTTTAAATTAAAATCTCTAAGAAGCGGTTTATTATCAAGGCCCTTATAATAAAAAAATGCATTATGAAACTCAGCGACGTGTTTAAAGTTTTGGGTTTCATCTTTGACTAATTTTATATCTATTTTTCTTATTGATTGTCTGAAAGCACTAATGTCTTTTTCTAGATTATCTTTGAGCTCCCTTGCTTGATCAAGCCTTCTAGTATTCCTTTTTACTCTAGCTTTGACACCCTTGTTTGCCCAATTAACTTCTAAATTAACAAACTGTTTTCTATTTTGAAGCTCTCTTTCCTCTTGATCTAAAAGAGTTTGGGACCAATGATCAAAATCACTATATCCTTTATTGTTTATTTTCACTTTTGATCTATCAATCCAAAAAATTTTATTTGTAAAATTTTTTAAAAATTGTTTGTCATGGCTAACACAAATAATTGCACAATCTAATCGTCTAAGATAATTTTCAAGCCAAATTATAGTATCTAAATCT
>JAQWPC010000171.1:0-2673 GCA_029245555.1 Alphaproteobacteria bacterium | reverse complement strand
AGGCATTTTTGAATTAACAACAAATTGCACTTTTTTATTGTAAGTAACTCTTTCGTTGATGTTCAAAGATTGAAGAAAAATATCATGGTCAATATACTCTAATGATTGAGAAAAAAGGTATCTCTCCACCTCTTCATAAATATTATCTTTTTGAAATAATTTTATTGGAATTTTGCTATTAAAATTTGAATAAATATTAATAGATAAAGAAATTAAGATGCAAAAAGAGAATAAAAAGAAAAATATAACTAGAATAAGTTTAGTGTTATCTTCGGTTAATTTTTTTAAATTTACTGTGTGATCTATGTTATACCCTAAATATCTATAGATAGAATTTATATAGCTTTGCTTATACGACTTAAATTTTCTTGGTAGTTCATGATCTCCTTCTAGGCATTCAATTATTGATTTATCAATCTTAAGAGCATTAGATAGTTCATCTAAAGAAATGCCTTTGGCTTTTCTTGCTTGTTTAATCGAAATTAAATTATTCAAATATTATAAATGAAGTTTGTAAGCTTTATGAAGCTTTTGAACAGCCAAATCAGTGAATTGTTCATCAATTAGAATACTGATTTTAATTTCTGAAGTTGTGATTACCTGTATATTAATTTTACTTTTCCCAAGTGTCTCGAAAAGTGTCTGAGCAACTCCAGCATGTGATCTCATACCAACACCAATCACAGATATCTTTGAGATATTATTTGACGAGTTAATTCTTTTATAACCAATTTTAGGTTTTTCTTTTTTTAATATCTTTAAGGCTTTTTCTAAATCACTCCTTGGTAGTGTAAAAGATAAATTAGCATATTTTCCATCTTGGGAAACATTTTGTAAAATCATATCAACATTTATATTGCCTTTAGCTAAAGGGCTAAAAATTTTAGAAGAGACACCTGGTTTATCCAAAACTCTTGATAGGGTTATTTTTGCTTCATCTTTAGAATAGGCAATACCACTAACAGTATTATTTTCTAATTTGCTATTTTCATCAGTAACTAATGTGCCTGTACTATTAGTTTTAATTGAAGATCGAACACTTAATTTAGTTTTTTTTCTCATGGCCAATTCTACAGATCGTGTTTGCAAAACTTTAGCTCCTTGTGAAGCTAATTCAAGCATTTCCTCATAAGAAATTTGAGAGATTTTTTTTGCATTTTTAACTAAATTTGGGTCAGTTGTATAAACACCATCTACATCTGTGTAAATAATGCATTCAGCATCTAGTGAGGCAGCAACTGCTACTGCACTTGTATCAGATCCACCTCTTCCAAGTGTTGTAATTTCATTTTTTGAATTAATGCCTTGAAAGCCAGGAATTAGCAAAACATCATTTTTAGAAAACTCTTTTAAAATCTTATTTCTATCTATTTTAAGAATTCTTGACTTCATATGTTCCTCAGAAGTTAAAATAGGTATTTGCCAACTCATTAAAGATTTTGATCTAATCTTTGTAGAGTTTAGATATATTGACATGAGAGAGCATGAGACATTTTCACCAGATGAAATGGCATTATCGTAGTCATATGGGTTAGGATTTTTGGAAAATAGCTTAGTTAAACCTATCAATCTGTCAGTCTCACCAGACATCGCAGATAAGACAGCTACAACTTTATATTTCTTAGACCATTTAGTAATTATGGAAGCAGAGCGAATAATAGCTTCTTTAGAGCCAACGGAAGTTCCACCAAATTTTAAAACCTTTAATTTCATGAATTACGGTAATATACATTTAAGTATTGTTAAGTAAAGTTAATGAAAAACACAGATCAAAGATACTATGAGCCCTTAGAGCAAATGATGGCTATAAGACATAGTTATATGGCAAAAGTCATACGCAATATTTTTGATACATCAATATTTGATTTTTTTTCAAAAAAAGAAGTATTAGATCTAGGGTGTGGCACGGGTAAATTTTTATATAATTATTTTGAATTAGGTTCTAAATGTACAGGAGTAGATAACTATAATAATTTTCAATTTAAGAATAAAAGAAACTTTAGTTTATTAAATTTTGACATCATCAATTTTCTAAAAAAGAATAAATTAAAATTTGATGTAATTTTTATTTATGAGTTTTTAGAACATCTTTCAAATGATCAAAGGGAAATACTATTTAAACACTTATCAAAGATCTTAAATTCAAATGGTATTATTTTCATTTCCACACTAAATAAAAATCCAATTTCTAAATTTTTATCTATTAATGTAGCTGAAAATATTTTGAACCTTCTACCTAAAAATACACATGATCCTAAATTATTTATAACACCTGCAGAGCTAGAGTATTTAGCTAAAATGAATAAGTTAAAGTTAAAAAACGTTCAAGGAATTACATATAATCCTATTTTTAAAACATTTAAATTATCACAAATTGATTTAGTAAATTATTTTGTAACGCTTACAAACTAATTTTTCTTTTTACGTTTTTCTTTTGTCTCAAAAGGCAACTTCACTAATGATATGCCTTCTTCTACCAACTCCTTACTCTCTTTTTCAGTAGCCTCTCCATAAATGGGTTTTTCCTCTTCTTCTCCATAGTGAATTTTTCTTGCCTCTTCAGGAAACTTTTTTCCAACATACTTGAAATTATTTTCAATTTCATTTTTTATTTTAGATAATTGCTTATTGTAATTTGCAAAAACTTTTTCCTGCTCTTTTTTAATTTTTTTT
>JAQWPC010000162.1:0-3539 GCA_029245555.1 Alphaproteobacteria bacterium | reverse complement strand
GAAGTCTAACATTTTATTAATTGCACTAATATTAAGACCGTACCCCTCATTAAATCTATTAGGAATGTAGACCATTGTTTCTATGTTAAATTGTAAAAATAGCTTTTTACAAATTGCAGCTGAACAGGCTCCATCTACATCATAATCTGAAAAAATTGCTATTTTCTTATCGAGTTTCACCTTTTCAAAAAAATGAATAGATTTTTCAATATTATTGAGTTTCATTATTTGAGAGATAGAAATATTTTCTTTTAATTTAGAATTTAAGAAATTTGGAATTTTTTTTATATTTCTATTAATTAATAGCTTAGCAAGGCTGATAGAAATATTATTTTTTTGAGCAACACTAAAAGACTCATTCTCTAATTCATTATTATTATTTAAAGAGTGCCAGAAGGCCCGATTAAAACTTTCTTTAGTAGTCAAGTTTCTTTATTAAAAAATTATGTTCACCATTGATATGTCTGATTGTACCTGTTTTTGACCTCATCACAATGGAATGTGTTTCAGCGTAATTCTTTGTAATTTTAATACCTTTTAACATAGTTCCATCGGTCACTCCTGTTGCTGAAAACATTATGTCTCCGTGAGCTAGATCATCAAGTGAATAAAATTTATCTAAATCATCAATACCAGTCTTTTTTGCACGTAAAATTTCTTGATCATTATAAAAAATTAACTGACCTTCTATGCTGCCTCCCAAACACTGTAAGGCCGCTGCAGCTAGTACGCCTTCTGGGGCGCCACCTATTCCATAATACATGTCAATATTACTTGAGTTGATCACTGATGCGATAACAGCACTTACATCACCATCATCAATCATCTTTATTCTAGCGCCTGAAGATCTTATTACTTCAATATCCTCTATATGCCTTTCACGATTTAGAATACATATAACCAAATCTTCTATGTTGACTTTTTTAAATTGAGCTAGCTCCTTGATATTAGATTTGAGATCCTGTTGAAGTGAGATAATTTTTTGATTTTGAGTATTGGCTGATATTTTTTTCATGTAAACATCAGGTGCATTTAAGAAGCCACCCTTTTGAGCTAAGGCAATTACTGCCATGGCATTTTCGCCTCCATTAGCAGTGATAGCGGTTCCCTCTAAAGGGTCGAGAGCAATATCAAGTTGAGGACCCCCTGCTCCAACCTCTTCTCCAATATATAACATTGGGGCCTCATCTCTTTCACCTTCACCAATTACAACAGTGCCCGATATTGTTAAAGAATTGAGGCATTTTCTCATCGCATCGACTGCAGCCTGATCTGCCGCTTTTTCGTTGCCTCTGCCTATATGTTTTGATGCTGCTAGTGCTGCAAACTCAGAAACTCTAACTAACTCAATAGCAAGATTTCTATCCAATTTTTTCTTCTATCCTAATGACTGAAATTTCTTTTTTTAAGAATGAAGATTTTTTTAAATTTTTTACAACATGATTGATTTTACTAACATCTGTTGCATCAGAAATGATTATTATAGGAACAACTTTGTCATTAGATGTATTCAATTGAATCAAAGATTTAATAGATATGGATTTTTGGGCAAATAAATTTGCTATAGATTTTAAAACCCCCACTTTGTTTGAAACTGACATCCTTATATAATATGGACGTTTTCTAGTAGATTGGTCAAAGAATGATGCATTGAGCATATTGGAGTACTTGATTTGAAATACACCATATTCTGGTCTATGAAGAGCAAATTGTTTAAGGTCAGAGATAATTGAAGTAGCTGTAGGATATCCACCAGCGCCCTTACCAACTAAACTTGTTTTAAGAAAATCATCCCCCTCTAAAGAAATAACATTTTCTTCAAAGTTAGTATTAGCAACTAAACTATTCTCAGGAATAAAACATGGAGCCACTGAAGAGTAAAATTTATTTTTATGTTGCTCACTGATAGAAACTAATTTTAGTTTGTATCCAAGTTTTAAGCCCTGCTCTAAATCAATTAGCTTAATATTTTCAATACCATCAAAGCTTAAGTCAGAGAATTTAAATTTGTGACCAAATGATAAATTAGAAAGCAGGACTAGTTTATGGGTAGCATCTCTACCTGATAAATCAGCGCTCGAGTCTTGCTCTGCAAAGCCGTTTTTTATAGCTTGGTTTAATGAGTCTTTGAAACTAATCTTATTCTCATACATCTGGGAGATGATATAATTTGTCGTTCCATTGAATATTCCATAAATAGCTTTTACTTTAGAAGGAAGAATGCTTTGCTCTATGCCCCTTACAACAGGAACGGCACCTAAAACGGCAGCCTCAAAACCCAGGAAAAGATTTTTTTTATCAAAGTTTCCAAAAAATAAGTGACCTTTTTCAGCAAGCTGAGCTTTATTTGCTGTAATCAAAGAAATTTCATTATCAACGCAATAACTATAAAGGTTGTTAATGTATGATCCAGTACCTCCAATAGTTTCAATTATTAAATCAGGTTTTTGACCATTAGTGAGATCTTGATAACTTTTTATCCAATTATATTTTTTTATATCAAAGTTTCTTTTTTTATTTTTATTTTTAGCTCCAATGGCTACTATTCTGTATTTAGTATTATTAAGTTTAAAAGAATTTTTTTCTAGTAACTTTACCACGTGGGAACCGACAACCCCTAGGCCAAGAATTGCTATATTAATTGTTTTCATTTTGAGATTTTAGAATTTCCTCTTTACGAATAATACTCTTTTCATTGAATTCCTCTAATTCTTTTTTTTTCTCAAGAAGATTTTTGTCAAAATTTTCAAAAGATCGTTCACAAGATATAAGAGGGAAAAAAAGTAAGGCTAAAAAAAAAGAAAAACGAAGCTTATCTTTTAGAGAACTGAAAACTTCTTCTAGCTTTTGCTCTACCATATTTTTTTCGTTCTACTGTTCTAGAGTCTCTAGTTAAGAAGCCATTTTTCTTAAGAGTATCTTTAGTATTAGGATCAATAAGTGTGAGCGCTCTACTTAAGCCATGTTTAATAGCGCCCGCTTGACCTGAAAGACCACCTCCTAATACAGTGATTTTTAGATCAACTGAGTCAGTTTTTTTTGAAACCTCTAGTGGTTGATTAATTATCATTCTTAGAGCCTTATCAGGAAAATAATCTTCAATTTTCTTTTTATTAATTGTAATATTTCCAGAACCATTTGATACCCATACTTTAGCAATTGATTCTTTTCTTCTTCCTGTACTATAAACTTGATCAGACATTAACTTCATTCTTTCTGTTTAGTGATTTGAAATCGATGGATTTAGGATTTTGAGACTCATGGGGATGGCTTGCATCTTTATATAATTTAAGACTGTTCTTCATAAGGTCTCTAAATAAGGGTGAGTTTGGGAGCATTCCTTTAATAGCTTTTTTGATAATATCTTCAGACTTATTTTTTTCTTTGAGTTTCTCAGGTGTAATTTCTTTAATACCGCCAGGATGTCCTGTGTGCTTATAATATTTTTTATCAGTATTTTTCTTTCCTGAGAATCTAATTTTATCTGTATTCACAATAATTACTCCATCACCAATAGGTAAATTTGGAGAAAATTGTGG
>JAQWPC010000145.1:0-1694 GCA_029245555.1 Alphaproteobacteria bacterium | reverse complement strand
ATTGCTGTTAACTCAGAGTCTCCATAATATCTTTTTACTTCTGAGTTCCAGAAAAAATCAATTTTTTTATTGTTGCTCAACCTTTCTTGTAAAATTTTTTCTGCTCTTAGTTTATCCCTTCGATGTATAACCAAAACTTTTGTTGCAAACTTAGATAAGAAAAGTGCTTCTTCTGCAGCGGTATTACCCCCACCAATAACAGCAACTACTTTATCTTTAAAGAAAAAGCCATCACATGTAGCGCAGGCAGAAAGACCACGACCTTGAAGTTTTTTTTCATTTTCAATGTTAAGCCACCTAGCTTGTGCTCCAGTGCAAATGATTACTGATTTGGAGCTTATAGTTTCTCCATTATCTAAATAAATTTTTTTTATATCGCCATGTAACTCTACCTTTTCTACATGGTTATTAATTATTTCAGTACCAACTAGTAGAGATTGTTTTTGCATCTGTTCCATTAGCCATGGACCTTGAATGGGATTTTCATAACCAGGATAATTTTCTACATCTGTAGTTATTGTCAACTGTCCTCCAGGCTGGATACCACTAATGAGAATAGGCTTTAAGTCAGCTCTAGCTGCGTAAATAGCTGCTGTATATCCTGCTGGTCCAGAGCCAATAATTACAACATTTTTAAGGTTAGCCATTAATTGGCCAACTGGTTGGAAAGGTCACATAGTTTATTTGCATACATCTTCTTTCAATCTTAATTTCTTTTTTTTCTAAACCATGCCATGTGTTATGACCAGAAGCAAAAAAATATCCTGAATTATGTTTATAGGGAACAGTTTTAACTAGTTTCATATTTGTGTCATAAAAATCAGTACCTAATTTCTCAGACTCATCGTAAGTATTGATAAAAAGCATCATAGTCATTAACTTTTCTTTAATATCCAAATGAGGCTTAAGCCAAAAACCTTTTCGATCAGCAATATATTCAATGCGAATGAAGCTATTTTTTAAATCTTTTTTAATTTTTTCTTGGATGGAGCCAATTACTTCTTTGTCTCTAAGGTCTTGTATGAGCTCCATTCCATTCGTTAATATGTGAGAATTATCTTTTTCTAAAAATACTCTTAATTTACCATCTATGCCATCTCCACCAGCATCTGCTGCTCTTGTACCATCAAAAGATCGTGGAGAGTCAGAAATTTTAACATTTTGAATTTCATCAATCATTGAGGGTGACAAAGGAGACCTTATTTCCCAATGAGAGAAAGGGTCAGCAAAGGAGGTAATATTATTTAGTATTGAATCCTTGAGGTGCATCTGTTTTGAACCATAAATTAGATTCAATCTTATTCAAGATTTTACTTTTTAATTCATTGTTGTACTCAGTCAGATCAGGGGTAGGTGCTTTTAAGTCTCTATTATAAAAAGATATAAAATTTTCTTCTAGAATATTATTATAGAAATCCTTATACCTTTTTGGGCATTTTTTTTCTTCAAAAGGAAAAATTAAGGTCTTTGTCCCTGAAGAAATAGCCTCTGATATCATTGATATAGAATCCCAAGTAACTATTTGGATGTCTGCCTCTGAAAGTAAATTTCCATATTCGGTTGGATTAAATTGATCTTCAAAAATAGAAACATTTTTCAAATTCATCTTCTTTAAATTTTTAATAAAGTTAATTGGCGTTCTTCGTGAGGGTATTATTTTTAATAAATAATTATTAGATAAAAACAAAATTTCT
>JAQWPC010000131.1:0-7373 GCA_029245555.1 Alphaproteobacteria bacterium | reverse complement strand
TTAACATCAAGATGAAAAGATGAATCGCTCATATCGGAGTACATTGGTTGATCAAAAACAGCCCAACGATCTAAAAGAGGTTTGTGAACTTCTTCGAATGGTGGTGCCATTCCATCAGGGTTGACAAAAATTACATCTCTCCAAATATGGGATCTGACTTCAATCAAAGAAAGTTCATTTTTATCAATTCCTGAATGATAATTATATCCTGGCCCACCAATATGAGGGGTTGCAACTACTTCACCAGTTTGTTTGTAACACCATGAATGATAGGGACATCGAATGGCTCCTTTTAAAATAGTTGGCTCTTCAATAAGAACCATACCGCGGTGCCTACACACGTTTTGAAAAACACGAATTTTTTGATCCTGGGAACTCCGAATTAATAAAAAAGGATTTTTGAAATAGTTTACTGGTTTAACAGAGCCTGCCTGAGTAAGGTCTTTGACAAAACCAACAGCAAACCATCCCTTATTAAATAGGTGTTCACCCTCCAATTCAAAAGACTCTTGTTTTATATAATAATCGTTTGGAATACCTCTGGCCTCATTAATAGGTTTGATGCAATGCTCTAACTGTTGGCGATGATGAGTGAACACACTTTGCAGTGATGTTTGAGATATATCTAAATTTTTCAAACTGTATTTTTCTATCTATAATTCGGATTTAAACAAAACTCAAACTACTGTCAATCTCAAAATTGTTTAAAATTGTTGATTTTATTGATTTAATTTAGAATTAAATGGTTAATTTTATGATATGAGATCAAAAATTTTATTCTTTTGAATTTTTCCCATTGCGTTCCTTGGAAGTTCATTAATTATTTTGATTTCTTTTGGGATTTTATATTTTGCTAAATTTTTTATAAATCTTTTATTTAACTCAGTGATAATTTTTTCTCTAAGCTTACTTCCTATTACAATAATAGCTACTGGGACCTCTCCAAGATCAGTATCATTTTTTCCAATTACAGCAGACTCTATGACTTCTTCATAGTCATTTATCAAGTCTTCAATTTCTTTTGGATAAATATTAAATCCTCCTGAAATTATTAAATCTTTTTCTCTACCAGAAATAGTAATGTATCCATCTTCGTCAATATAACCTAAATCACCAGTAATAAAAAAACCATCATCAGAAAATGCTTCTTGGTTAGCTTGATCATTATTCCAATAACTATTAAATACATTTGGACCTTTTATTTGAATCATTCCAATTTCATTAATGCCCATTTGTTTTTTTGAGTTATCATCAATTATTCGAATATGCACTTGGGGTAAGGGCAAACCGACACTTCCTGGTTTTCTTTTACCAAGATAAGGGTTTGATGTATTCATATTAGTTTCGGTCATACCATATCTCTCAAGAATAGTGTGTCCTGTTTTTTGATAAAACATTTGATGGTCGATTGATGAAAGAGGAGCGCTACCAGATATAAATAGTCTCATATTATTGGTAAGGTTTTTAGTAACCAAGGATGAGCCATTCATTCTTTTGTAATAAGTTGGAACGCCCATAAGCAATGTTGCTTTAGGTAGAACCGTAATTAAGTCTGTAAGGCTAAACTTGTCAAAAAAGTATACAGACAAACCACTAAGCAAAGTTGTATTTATGGCAACAAATAGGCCATGCGTATGAAAAATTGGTAGCATATGAATAAGTCGATCATTTTTTTGAATATCCCAATATACTTTGAGTGTAGAAGCGTTTGAATATAAATTGCCTTGTGAAAGAGCAACGGCCTTTGATTTTCCAGTTGTTCCAGAGGTATATAAAAAAGCAATAATATCGTTTATATCTACTGCCTGGATAAATGTTAATTCTTCATATTCTTCAATGTTAAATTTTAAAAAACCAATTTTAGGATCGATTTCAACCAAAGAGTCTTGACTAACAATATTTAATTTTTCAATTTCATTTTTACGGCCCGAACTACAAAAAACAAATTTTGGTTTTGAGTCATTGATAAAATATTTTGTTTCTTCTAACGTATATTGATCATTCAATGGTACATAAATTGCCCCTGTCATAATACAGGCAACATATACTGCAAGTCCGTAAATACTTTTTTCTAATTGAAATAAAATTCTATCTCCTTTAGCTACTTGACTGCTAACTAAATATTGTGAGATTTTTTTTGATAAAGAGATAAAGTCTTTATAAGTAGTAAAAGATCCATCCCTGTAAATTAAGAATGGATCTTTATTATTAATATGGGGTTTTATAAAATTGTTATAAAGGAGGTTATTCCCCATAAACTTTAATAGTTAAATTACTTCCACGCTAAGTGTCTCTAGTCCGTCAATGGCACCAACTAGCTTATCACCTTTAACAATAGGCCCTACACCTGCAGGGGTGCCAGTCATAATTAAATCACCTGCGCTAATATCATAAAACTTTGAAAGAATGGCAATTTGTTCTGGAATTTTCCAAATCATCATATCTAAGTCACCGTCTTGGCGAACTTCATCATTAACATGAAGTTTAATATTACCGCTTTCCATCTTTCCTACTTCGCTCATCGGCGTCAGATTTCCCATAGGGGCTGATCGTTCGAAAGCTTTTCCTATTTCCCAAGGTCTACCCATTTTTTTACAAACACCTTGTAGGTCTCTACGGGTCATATCCAGACCAATACCAAATCCATAGATGTGGTCGTAAGCGTCCTCTTCTTTGATGTTTGAACCCCCTTTGTTTAGAGCAACTACTAATTCAAGTTCATAGTGAACGTCGCTGGACTCTGGGGGATAAGGAAACTGACCTGAAATATCAATATTATCAGTATTTTTTTGAAAAAAGAACGGTGGCTCTTTATCAGGGTCAAATCCCATTTCAATAGTATGGGCAGCATAATTTCTTCCAATACAGTACACTCTTCTTACAGGAAAATGTTTATCACTCCCTTTCACGGGTATGAGTGTTTTTTGTGGTTCTGGAATTACTAAGTTGGTCATTTTATTTTATTCTCCTTAAATTAACCTCTTTTGGAGGCGTAGTAATCAAAGCGTTTTGCTAACATTGCTAATAGCTCAGAAATTGTAAAAGCTAATGCAAACAAAACAATTATAATAGCCCAAAAGTGTGACATCAAAAATCTCGATGAGTATAATTCAAATAGAGATCCAAAACCAACTATGGAAATTAGAAGTTGGCCAATGATGACACCTTTTACAGCTCTAATGAAACCAATTCTGATTCCACCTATAATTTCTGGCAAGGCTGCCCAAAAATAAATTTTAACAAATGCATCTATAGGACTGGCACCAAATGAATTAGCCATATCTACCAATGATCGATTTATTTGTTTTACCCCCGCTCTAGTATTTAAAATAATAATCCAAATTGCAAAAAGGGTTGTGACAATAATAATTGACTTTAATCCAAATCCAAACAAGACCATTAAAACTGGAACTAAAGCTGTTAGGGGGGCGCTCATAAACATGTTAACCCAAGGAAGAAACAATTCATCAATAAATCTATTTTTTCCCATAAAGATTCCAAGAGGAATGCCAATAACTAATGCATAAAAGAGACCACCAAAAAAAGCTATGGCAGTTTCATTTAAAGCTCTGATAAATGCTTTTGAGTCATAGATATCAAGTAAGGTAGTAAAAATAGATGATAGAGGGGGTAGAAAAAATGAAACCTCTAATCTACCTAAAACTTCCCATAATAATCCCCAAAGGATAAGTGATGTCATATTAGGTAGTTTAAAGCCAAAAATTCTCATATTACTCTACGTAAGACCTGAGGGACTTCCAAATTTTTTCAACAGTGTCTAAATATTCACTATCTTTTCTGATGCTATCGACGTCCTTATTTTTAAAACCTGACGGCTTAATTATTTCAGAGACTCGACTAGGTCTTGGTAATAAAATAGCTACTTGATCTGATACATAAACAGCCTCTTCGATAGAGTGAGTAACAAATATAAAAGTTTTATTTTCATTTTTAACTAATTGTAGAAGTTCTTCTTGAAATTTTCTTCGTGTTTGCTCATCTACTGCAGAAAAGGGTTCGTCCATTAATAAAACTGGAGAGTCAACAGAAAGTGCCCTGGCTAAACCAACCCTTTGGCGCATTCCTCCAGAAAGCTCATGAGGAAAGCTATTTTCAAAGCCATCTAAACCTACTTGCTTAATATACTTTCTAGCAATGTCTTCTCTTTCTGATTTAGCAACTTTTCTGAGTTCTAAACCAAAAGCAACATTTCTAATAACAGATGCCCATGGCATTAAAGCAAAATCTTGAAATACAAATGCTCTATCTGGCCCCGGCTCGGTTACTATTTGATCGTTGACATAAACTTCTCCTTGATTAGGGCTTAATAAGCCAGCAATTATTTTCAGCAAGGTAGTCTTTCCACATCCAGAAGGTCCAAGAAGAGATGTTAATTGACCTTTCGGAAAGTCTAAAGACATATCTCTTAATGCCTCCACGTCTCCATAATTTTTATATATTCCTTTAACGCTGACTGCGTTTACTGCTTCACTCATGAATTAACTCCTCTAAATTTATGATACATAACCTTGATCATTCCCTGCAAATAAATATTTTTCTATTCGCTCTAAAACATTTAAAAATAAAACAGCTAATACTATTATTGAAAAGATAGCTGCGTACATACTTGGATAGTCAGCAGTCATTCGACTATAAGAAATAATATCACCAACACCTGTGGGTGTAATTTTTAACTCAGCTAAGATTGCTCCGATAAAACCCGCTGATACACCTAATCGTAGTCCTGCAAAAATAACAGGTGAAGCAGAAGGTATAATAATTTTAAAAATCACTTCTCTTTCTGTACTTAAAAAAGATCTGGCCATTTCAATCATAGAAGTTGGAGTGTTTTTAACTGCTCCACTAGTATTAAGAACAATCACTGGCATTGCCATAATACAAACAACAAAGGTTTTTGATGCTATACCTATTCCATAGGCCATAATTACAAGTGGAATTAATGCAGCTAAAGGAGCTGATTGCATAATGATAAAAATTGGAGATACCAGCCAATCAAATTTTTCACTCAACCCAACCCAAACTCCAATCCCCACACCAATAAACGTTGATATTAAAACTCCAACCACCAACGGCTTTAGAGTTTCAGCATAGGCTACAAAAATTTGACCACTAATGGTTAACTGGCCTAAAGCTATCATAGACTCAAAAAATGTTGGAAATGCATAGTTTATTCCTGCTCTCGCGGAAATTTCCCAGGCCCCAAATATAACGAAAGCTGAGAGAAGTTTGAGTGTTAAAGGTCTTGAGATCATTTTGAAATTTATTTTACTGGGGTGAGCAAACACCCCAGTAATAAAATTATATCTTAATTACTGTCTAATGGTTTTAAATACCAAAAGTCCTCAATTTTTAAAGATGACATATCACCTTCAAGTTGACCTGCTTTAGAGTACCATTCCATATCAGCCATAGCAGCCTTTGCACCACCACCGTTGACATCATATAATCCACCTGCTACAGCATCAGTATAAAAACCATCCAGCTCAGCTAGCACTTCATCTGGAAGTTCACCAATTGGACCATCAGGATTTGTTTCTCTTCTAATGATTGTAGGGTCATTAGCCATATCACGATAGACACTTAAAAGAGCACTTACAAAAATATTTACTGACTCTTCATTAGCCTTAATCCAATCAACATTAGCAAATAATGCTTCATCACTAGCATCGACATTAAACATTGGTAAAGTATTAAATTTATCACCATGAGATGCCATAATTTTATTTTTATTTGATAGGTCGATAATTGTTGCTTGCGCTTGGTTAGCTAATAAAGCAGCAACTCTGTTAGCTGATCCTGAAATATAAGATCTCTCTCCAAACTTGATGCCCAATCTTTCTTCAATAACATTAGCTATTGAGTCTGTTCCACCACCACGAGAGTGAAGTAGAATTGGTTCTCCATTAAGATCTTCGAGTTCGTTGTAGTCTTTTGTAGTTACTGGGAAGAACTTTAACTTTGATAATTGATAAATAATTCTGATTGGTGCTTTAGATTTTTGCATAGCAGAATAGGGAGTACCAAAGCCAATATCCATCTGACCACTAAGCACTGACTGAATTGCTAGCTCTTCATCAGAAAAAGCTGTCCACTCATAATCTAAGCCGTTTACTTTTGCTCTATCCAACGCCAAAAAGAATGCCGCTAGTTCATCTGATGGGGGTTCAGCTAAAGCTATTCTTATGGATTTAGCATAAGAAGATGAGACCATAACAGTGGAAAATAGGAACACTGTTACGAAAATAGTCTTAATTAATTTAATCATATTTCCTCCTAATTACTTTTGGATGATAAGAGTAAATTATTATCTGGTTGGATGACACAAGCCTATCTTTACAATTTTGTAAGATTATCAGTTATTTTGAAAACTAAGATAGAAAAGTCTTTATATATAAGGAACTAATAATATCCTTCTTATATTAGATGAGAATACTTTTACTAGAGGATGATGCTCGGTTAGGGCCATGGTTGAAGAAAAATTTAACTGATGATGGAAATATTACTGATCTTTTCTCAGACGGCATAAGAGCAGAACTGGCTATCAAAAAAATAAACTATGAAATATTAATTATTGACCGAATGACTCCTGGAATTGATGGACTCTCTTTAGTTAAAAAAATTAGAAGCGAGGGTAACAACATACCAGTAATTTTTTTAACAGCCTTAAATGAAATAGAAAATAGATTAGAGGGCTTTGAAGCAGGGGCAGATGATTATTTAGCAAAACCCTTTTCGTTTGATGAATTAGTATCCAGAATTAATGCTATTTCTAAAAGAAGTATAAATAAAAAAGAATTAAATATTGAAACAATAAAATCAGGTGACATTGAATTAGATTTAATAAAAAGAATTTGCTTTAGACAGAAAAAAAAGATTGAGCTTAATAATAAAGAGCTAACATTAATGGAATATTTTATTCGATTTGAAGGAAAAAAAGTTACGAAAGCAATGTTACTAGAGCTCGTATGGAATATTAATTTTGATCCAACAACAAGCATAATTGAAACTCATATCAGCAGACTGAGATCAAAAATTGAAAAACCTTTTCAAGATCGTCTAATAAAAACAGTCAGGGGATCGGGCTATGTTTATACACCTAAAAAAAATATTTAGAAAATATTGGAGCATGTCTGCAATCAGACAGGCATTTATACTTATTTCTATTTATTCAGTTGTTTTTATTTTCTGTTGGGTTATCTCTAATTTTTTTATTGAAAAAAAGATTATCGAAAACATTGATAGAGATTTATCTTATGATTTAGAAGGAATTAGTCTTTTATGGCAATCTCAAAAAACATTAGCACTTAGGCCATCACAGGATAGTTATTATATGATCATTCCTAATTCTCAAG
>JAQWPC010000108.1:0-2935 GCA_029245555.1 Alphaproteobacteria bacterium | reverse complement strand
TGGCAGCCAATAATTCTTTCTTAGTAGGCATGTCTACACCATAAAAATCTGGAAACTTTATTTCTGGACATGCTATTCTTAAGTGCACTTCAGTGGCACCAGCATCATAAAGCATTTTTTCTATTTTATGAGACGTTGTCCCTCTTACAAGTGAATCATCAACTAAAATTATACTTTTTCCTTCAATTGAACTTTTATTAGCATTAAGTTTGAGTTTAACTCCCAAGCTTCTAATTTGCTGACCAGGTTCAATGAATGTTCTACCAACATAATGATTTCTTATTAGCCCTAAATCGAAATTTATTTTTTTTTGTTGACTATATCCTATAGCTGCAGCATTACCCGAGTCGGGAACTGGGACAACAAGGTCAGCTATAACATCATCTTCTATTGCTAACTCTTTACCTAAGTTCTTTCTATATTCATATGCTGTTTTACCTCGCAGCATACTATCTGGTCTAGAAAAATAAATATATTCAAAGACACAGGGTCTAGGTTTATGTTCACCAAAGGGTTTAAGACTATGTAACTCACCATCTTCTACATAAACTACTTCACCATTCTCCACCTCTCTTAAAAAACTTGCACCAATAATATCAAGGGCACAGGTTTCTGAAGCTAAAACATATGAATTTTCAATTTTACCTATTACCAAAGGTCTTATTCCATAAATATCTCTAGCCCCAATAAGGATATTTTGTGTCAACATAACTAGAGCATAACCTCCTTGGATCTGTGAAATTGCCTCTATTATTTTATCAATGTTTTTTTCTTTTTTTGATCTAGCTATTAATTGAACAATGGTTTCAGTATCAGATGTTGTATAAAAAATAGCACCATCTTCTACTAATTTTTTTCTAAGAGTTATAGCATTTGTAAGGTTACCATTATGAGAAACTCCAATTCCGCCAGCATTAGTATCTGCAAAAAATGGCTGAACATTTCTTAAAATTTTACCACCAGTGGTACTGTATCTATTATGCCCAATAGCATAATATCCAGGTAGCTTTTTAATAGTTTCTTGGTTATTAAAATTATCTCCAACTAGACCAAATCTTTTCTCAGAATAGTAATTATTGCCATCATACGATACTATACCGCAGCCTTCTTGACCTCTGTGTTGCAGGGCATGTAACCCTAATGTTGTTAAAACAGATGCGTCTTCAATATTTGATATTCCAAATACACCACACTCTTCTTTAATTTTAGTAAAGTTTTTCTTGTTCATTCTCTATATTATTTTTTGATGGTTTGTCTAATTTATTCTTATCTCCTTCTTTGTTAAGAAGGTTTTCGTAAAAAGAAATATTGTATAGATAAATTATGTTTTTGCCTTTGATATGATTTTTTAAGATAAGACTATACGATAAGTAAAATAAAATACTAAATAAAAATAATCCATATAAACCTCCTAAAACTATATCGATTATTTTAAACTCTAGCTGAGAAGGTGATTTTATATTGATAGCCTTTTCAATCAAAGAGTAAATTAAATACACAAGTAAAAAAAGACAAACAAATATTATAATTTCGAGAAAAATAGAATTCTCATTTACCAAATCATTCAAATATTGACTATTCAAGCTCTCTAAAAAAAAGTTTAAAGATCTTTTATAAAAAATAAATGGAAGGGAAATAGAAAGGATAATTTTTAAACTAAAGTTAATTGATCGCGTGGCACCTTTAATTGAGAAAAATACTATAAATAAAAATAATGAGGTTAGATAAACATAATCTACATAGTTAAAACTACTAAGGCTCATTTATTTTTTTGAAGTTTTTTGACACCTAATAAAAATTCATTCAATGGTTTGTTTTTTGTTTGTAATAGATTTTTACAAGTACCAGAATCTTCCACTGTCCCGTGATTTAAAAAATGATAGTTATGCCCGATTTTAAGTGCACTTTGAATATCATGAGTAATGGTAATAGCTGTCATTTTTTTCTTTTCTATGATTCTTAATATTAACTCATTTATCATATCACTATTAACAGGATCTAACCCTGTAGTTGGCTCATCTAAAAAAATTACATTTGGTTTTTTGTATATGGCCCTTGCTAGCGCTACTCGCTTTTTCATTCCACCCGATATTTCTGAGGGATATTTCTGATGAATATCAGGATTAAGTCCAACCTCTTTTAAGGAGTTAGCAACTTTATTTCTAAAATTTAATTTATTATTGATATGGTCAATAAATGCAATATTTTCACCAACAGTAAGGCTATCAAATAGCGCCCCATATTGAAAGAGCATCCCAAATCTATCGATATCAACGTCTTTTTTCTCATCATAGAGTATATGACCGTCATCTATTTGAATTAATTGATAGATCAATTTGAGTAAAACAGATTTACCACATCCTGATTTACCTAAAATTATCGTAGATTTATTTTTCTCTATTGAAAGGTTTACCCCTTGCAAAACTTTATTATCACCAAAAGATTTTGACAGATTTTGTATTTCAATCTTCATCTAAAAAAACATCTCAGTTAGAATATAGTTAAATACAAGTATAAGTATTGAGGAAAGAACAACTGAATTTGTAGTCGCAGATCCAACTCCATAGGCACCTTTTCCAGAATATAACCCGCAATAGCAGCTTATGATTGATATAATAAAACCAAAAACAGTAGCTTTAATAATACCAGACAGATAATCACTAAAACTTAAAAAATCTATCGTATTAATAAGATACATATTCTCACTAAAACCTAACCTATGAACGGAAACCAAGTAGCCTCCCATTACACCAATAAAATCAACCAAAGTAACAAAAAGTGGCATAGCAATTGTTAAAGAGAGAACTCTTGGAGAAACCAAATAATTAAAAAAATTAGTATTTAATGTTTTTAAGGCGTCTATTTGCTCAGTTACTCTCATTGTAGCAATCTCAGCAGCAATAGAGGAACCAACTCTTGCAGATATCATTAAACC
>JAQWPC010000087.1:0-2298 GCA_029245555.1 Alphaproteobacteria bacterium | reverse complement strand
ATTATTTTAAATTATAGAAATTTCAAATAAATGCATTAATTTTGCTATTTATCAATAATATGTAATAAATAATGGATAATGCTCTAAAACTCAAAAAAAAATATAAAAATGAGCGTGATAAATTATTCCAAAAATTAAGTACAAATAATGATGGTTTTAGTTTTAATCATTACCATACCCGTCTCGTAGATAAAATCGTTAAAGACCTAGTAGAAAACATATTATCTACTCATCCGTTAACTGATTACACATTAATTGCTGTTGGTGGTTACGGCCGAAAAGACCTCTCCCCTAAAAGTGATGTCGATTTATTATTCATCTATAAAAAATCGAATAAAAATATCCGCACATTTATAACAGCACTTAATAATTCCTTATGGGATGTTGGACTTGAAGTAGGGATATCCTTTTTAACTGTCAAACAAGCAATCATAGACTCTAAGAAAGATATTAAAACTATAACTAAATTTGCAGAGTCGCGTTATTTAATTGGAGATTTTGATCAATACGGTGAATTTGTAAGGTCAATTAAAATATTAATTGGAAAATTAAATGCACTAAAACTAAGTGAGAAAAAGTTGATAGAGCTTGTAGATCGCCATGAATATTATTTAGGCATTAAAAGTAATTTAGAGCCTCAAATCAAAGAGGGAATTGGTGGGTTAAGGGATATTCATACTATTTTGTGGGTATCAATATTTATGTTTAATATAAATAAATTAGAAGATTTATCTCAAATAAATATTTTTACCTCAAAGGAAATAAAAGAACTAAGAGCGGCTTGGAAATTTTTATTAACTGTTCGAGCTTTTATTCATTTATTTAATGATAGTAAGGGAGATACGCTTTCCATTGAAAACCAATTAAAAATTTCAAAAAAACTTTCGTATCGAGATGCCAAAAAAGAAAGAGGTGTTGAGCGATTTATGAAACATTTATTTGTTAATATTGCAAAGATTGAATCTTTGCTCAATACTTTTTATTCTAAGTTACCTGAAGATTTAATCATCAAAACAATTTATAAAAGCAAACCAACTAGAACTAAAATATTAGGAAAGCAATTTGTAGTTGAAAAAGGGTTTCTACATTTAAAAAATTATGAGTCTAAAAGTTTTCACAAACATTGGGTAAGTGTTTTTGAAACATCACTTAATAGTAATTTATTTATACATCCCTTTTTTTTAAAAACCGTAGAGGAAAAAAGAAAATCAATTAAAAAATCTATTAATTCTGAACAGTATCAATCAATTGTAGAAATTATAGCATCCAAGAAAAATCCTATACATGTGCTAAGGAACTTGAATGATACTAAAATTTTAAATGAACTATTCCCAGAATTTGGAAGAGTATGGGGGCAGGTACAATTTGATATCTATCATCATTATACAACAGATGAACATCTATTGCTGACATTGCACCATCTAAGTGAGTTAAAAAAACAATCATTTTATAAAGAAATTTACAGCAGACTAAGTTTAAAGACGGCTCTTCATGTAGCCTTAATTTTTCATGATATTGGTAAAAAAGGCCCTAAAAGTCATTCTATTTATGGGAAAGAATTAACAGAAAAGATTTTTAAAAGACTGCCCTTAAGAGAAGATGACCAGGCAATGGTTTTATGGCTCATAGAGAACCACTTATTAATGAGTGATATTGCTTTTAAAAACGACCCTCAAGATCCTGATGTTATCGCTTCATTCACATCCATAGCAAATACTTCGGAAAAAATTAATTCTTTATTTCTTTTTACGTTGTGTGACATAGCAGCGGTAGGACCCAATATTTTAAACGAATGGAGAATAAGTTTATTAAGAAGTCTTTTATACAACTCCCGTGATTTTTTACAAAGAGGCCTTGATAGTGTTTCATATTCTTCTGCGGTTCAAGATTCAATTAAAAAAAATGTTTTAAGTAATGTTGACAAATCCATGAATACATTCATTCAAAAAAATATTTTAGAATTACCTTCTCTTTTTTGGGAAGCTTTTTCTTCCCGCATGATTGTCGTTATATTTAAATTTTATAAAGATTATCTAAAAAATAAAAAATCTATCGGGGTAAATTTTTTGAATTACGAAAATAGTGAGTATAGTGCAGTAATTGTAATATGTAATAATCGATCAGGCATTTTAAAAGATATAGTTCAAGGATTAAGCTTTTCTCAAATTAATATTCTCGGCTCTAGAATTATTTCATTAAATAATAATCACGTTATTGATGTTTTTTGGGTCTGTAATTCTGCTCAAAAGGCATTAAAAGAAAAAAATGAGCAAAATAGACTTATTCAAAACTTAACAG
>JAQWPC010000076.1:0-7665 GCA_029245555.1 Alphaproteobacteria bacterium | reverse complement strand
CAAGCGGCCTGGATGCAACAGTATCCAGACACTAGTATTACAATTGAAGGTCATGCTGATGAAAGAGGAACAAGAGAATATAACCTTGCTCTAGGAGACAAAAGGGCTTTTGCAGTATATAGCTACTTAGCTCAAGCTGGCGTAGATACTAATAGAATGGAATACGTAAGCTGGGGTAAAGAAAGACCTGATGTTATTGGTTCAGATGAAACCGCCTACGCTCAAAACAGACGTGGCGTTACATTAGTAACTAACTAATCTACAAAAATTTAATTTCTAAGGTGCTCAATTTTTTTTGGGCACCATAACTTTAAAGATGAGAATTGGATACATACTTATAACAATATTTTTTTTCTCACTATCCCCTTCTTTTTCTCAAAACCATAACACGATTGAAGTTGATCTTGAGAGAGTCAAAAAAGATATAATTGATCTACAAAAATTTGTTTATCAAAATAGCAATCTTGATTTATCAGAGCAAAATACGCCCCCTCTAGAAATAGAAAATTTAAATAAGCTTCTTTTATCCTTAGAAGAAAAAATGATTTCTTTAGAGGTTCAGTTAAGCGATATGAAAGATGATATTAAAAGTCTTTACCAGCTTTATACATCGGCACAAATTAATAGCGATATAAAGTTAGAAGCTTCAAGAGATTTAAATATAGAAGAAAGCTCCTCCAAAATAGTTTCTGAAAAAAATAATGACGATCAGATCTTAGGGCAAATGAGCATTTCTAGTATTGAAGAGAGTTTGAACGATCAAGAAAATACTCTTACTGTAAATCAATTAGATGAAGAAAGTGAAAATGAACAAGTTATTGAAGAATTATCAATTACTAGCCTAGAGAAACAAAAAACAATTATTTTAGAACCCACAGAAGAACAACTAAATACATTGAAAGATTTAGATCAATTGCTTGAGAAAAGAGAAATAGATTTAAACAAGCCCATTGTTGATGTTTTTAAACAGATGCAAATGGCAAAACAAAGTCTTGCAAGTTTGGATAATCAAAAAGCTATTGAAAGTTTAATCTTAATTGTAGAGTCAGATACTGATAATTCAGAAATTCTCGCTGAGACATACTATTTACTGGGCAGGACATATTTTATAGAAGGCCAAATTATTGAGTCTGTAAAATACTTTGGTATTAGGCATAGAGATTTAACTGAAATTACTAAATTCAAGTCAGATAATTATTTTTGGTTGGGGAAGTCTTTATTTAGTATTGGCGATCAGGAAAATGGATGTTTGATAATGGAGGATTTAATTTTTTCTAACTCCTATCTAGAAAAAAATTTTAAAAAAAACACTAAAATCTTAGTTTCAGTTTCTTGCGGTTTGGATAGTACGGTCTTATTAAATTTATTAAATGAAACTAAATTTTTCAAAAAAAAAAATATTTTTGTTGTATTATTTGATCATCAAAAGAGAGCTGAAGGAAAATATGAAATACAAGAATTTATCAAATATTATAAAATATCAACAAATAACCTAATAATTAAAAAATTAAATTTAGATAGACTTAAGTCATCTTTTCAAGAGAAGTCGAGATTGCTTCGCCATAAAAATATTAAATTAATTTCAAAAAAAAATGATATTAATGATATTTTCCTTGGCCATCATCTAGATGATTTAAATGAGACTTATATGATGCGAAAGTCTCAACAATCAGGCATACTCGGACTCTCAGAAATTTTTAGTAAAAAGATACATAATCTAAATATTCATCGACCATTAGTTTATTTTAATAAGGATCAAATAAATGAATATGCAATACGAAATAAAATTAGATGGTTTGAGGATAGAACTAACCTAGAACTCGATTATAGTAGAAATAAAATTAGGAGCTTTTTAAAATCTAAAAGAATTTCTAAAAAAATAGATGATGAGAGAAAGTTATATCAAGATATTATTAGTCTTAAATCTATGCACCAAAAAATTTTTAAAAAATTTAAATCAAAAAAATATGAAATTAATGTAGCTAGCTTCAATAATCTTAACGAAACACTTAAATATTTTGTGGTACAGTCTTTTTATCAAACTCAAAATACCCATTGTAAAAAAACTCTAAGAAAAGAGAATATTTTGAATGTGATTAATAATATCAACAATTCTGAGATAAACTTCCAAGAAAAATCAATATTTTCTGGCAAAATCTCTATTTTAGGTAAAAAAATATACTTAAATCTTAACTAGGACTTTAAACGTAATAAACAATAACTATATTAATATAAGAAGATTATGAAAAACTTTTCCAAAAATATATTCGTCTGGATTATCATAAGCCTTATTTTATTGGGTTTGTTTAACGTATTCAAAAATTCCCAAAAAGATTACTCTTCCGTTACGTACACTTATTCGACACTACTCGATAAAGCACAAAGTGGAGAAATTAAGTCTGTAGAGATCCAGGGTAATAATATTTATGGACAAACTATGGACGGAGTTAATTTTTCAACTTACGCTCCACGTGATCCAAACTTAATCGAAACGCTCAGCAAAAATGATGTTGCAATTAACGCTAAACCTGAACAATCAGGAATGCACCCTTTATTAAGTATTTTTGTATCTTGGTTCCCAATGCTTTTATTGATTGGAGTGTGGATATTCTTCATGAAGCAGATGCAATCTGGAAAAGGCGGTGGTGCTTTAGGTTTTGGAAGATCAAAAGCTAAATTACTTAATGAGAATAAACAAAGAGTAACATTTAATGATGTTGCTGGTATAGATGAAGCTAAACAAGAACTTGAAGAGGTTGTTTCTTTTTTAAAAGATCCTCATAAGTTCCAAAAACTAGGCGCTAAAATTCCCAAAGGGGCATTGTTGGTTGGCCCCCCAGGTACAGGTAAGACTCTTCTTGCACGGGCAATAGCCGGTGAAGCAGGAGTTCCTTTCTTCTCTATCTCAGGTTCAGATTTTGTTGAAATGTTCGTTGGTGTTGGTGCTTCAAGAGTACGTGACATGTTTGAACAAGGTAAGAAGAACGCTCCATGTATTATATTTATTGATGAGATTGATGCTGTCGGAAGACATCGCGGTGCAGGACTTGGTGGAGGTAATGACGAAAGAGAGCAAACTCTTAACCAGTTACTTGTTGAAATGGACGGCTTTGAAGCAAACGAAGGTGTGATTATTGTTGCAGCCACCAATAGACCAGATGTATTAGACCCAGCACTTTTAAGACCTGGTCGTTTTGATAGACAAGTAGTTGTTCCATCCCCAGATATCATTGGAAGAGATAAAATCTTAAAAGTTCACACAAAAAAAATAAAAATGGACAAGTCAGTTAAAACTATCGCTATCGCAAGATCTACCCCTGGTTTTTCTGGCGCCGATCTAGCAAACATAGTAAATGAAGCAGCTTTGATAGCAGCTAGAAAGAATAAAAAGATTGTAACAATGGATGATTTTGAAGATGCTAAAGACAAAGTCATGCTTGGCACTCAAAATAAATCCAAAATCATATCTGATGCAGAAAAAGAGGTTATAGCATACCATGAAGCTGGCCATGCTTTAGCTAATTTACATTGTAAACACGCGGATCCAATTTATAAATCCTCTATAATCCCTACTGGAAGAGCTTTAGGATTTGTTATGAGTGTTCCAGAACAGGATAAAGTCATACATAGAAAAGATGAATATTTGGATAAATTGGTAGTAACAGTTGCTGCACGAATAGCTGAAGAGCTAATATTCGGTCCAGAAAAAATTGGCTCAGGGGCTGCTGGAGATATTCAACAAGTTACAAATCTAGCAAGAGCCATGGTCACACAAATGGGTTATAGTGAAAAACTTGGAAGAGTTAGGTATACCGGAAATCAAGAGGAAGTATTCTTAGGCCATTCAGTGGCACAGTCCAAAAATATTTCAGAAGAAACTGCCAGAATTATTGACCAAGAGGTGATAAGACTCGTCCAAGAGTCTGAGACACGTGCAAGAAAAATTTTAACTGAAAATATTAAAGATCTGCATGTAATTGCAAAAGGTCTTTTGGAATATGAAACTTTAACTGGAGAGGAAATAAAGAATCTTCTTAAAGGTATAAAGCCTACCAGAGATGATGATTTATCCTCTGATGACAGTAGCAGTCCTTCTGATGCTGAGAAAAAGAAGGAAAATAAAGGTCCTTTACCTTCTTTTACAAAAGATCAAAATTTTCCCCTTCCAAATTAATCAGTTATCCAATAGTTAATTAGTCTTATGAGATTATTCGGGACAGATGGAATTAGAGGAGAAGTAGGCAAGTACCCTCTAACAATTGAAAGTATTTCAAAATTAGCAAAAGCATCCTCACTTGTTTTAAAAAAGAAAAATTCTATTTCAAGGGTTGTAATAAATAAAGATACTCGGCTTTCAAATTATATGTTTGAACCTGCTTTGGCTTCTGGATTTATATCAATGGGGATTGATGTAATTTTAGTTGGCCCGCTTCCTACTCCAGCTTTAACAATTTTAAGTAAATCTTTACGGGCAGATTTTTCAGTAATGATAACTGCATCTCATAATCCATATTCTGATAATGGTTTAAAATTTTTTTCAAATAATGGTTTTAAAATAACACAAGAAGAGGAAAGAAAAATTGAGGATAATTTTTTTAACTATGATTTTGATAATTTTAAAATTAAACAATCAAATTATGGTAAGGCCATAAGGTTAAAAGATGCTATGGGAAGATACTCTGAAGCTTTGAAAAGAAGTGCAGATAAAGATCTTGATTATAATAATTTAAAAGTAGTTTTAGATTGTGCTAATGGAGCGGCATATAAGGTAGCCCCTGAGGTTTTATTTGAAATGGGTATCGATCTTATAACAACTGGTGATAAGCCAAATGGCACAAATATTAATAATAATTGTGGATCTTTGTTTCCTCAAAAAGCCTCGAAGTTAGTTTTAAAACGAAAATGCGATATTGGTATTTGTTTAGATGGTGATGGAGACAGGATAATTATTATTGACGAAAAAGGCTCTGTCATAACGGGTGAAGAACTAATTTATATAATTACTAACTATTATCTCAAAAATAAAAAGCTTAAAAAAGGATCAACAATAGTCACTAATGAAATAGCAAACTATGGATTAGATATTGCTTTAAAACTAAAAGGTATAAAACTAAAGAGAGTAAAAGTTGGAGATAAATTTATACTTCAAGAAATTCAAAAAAATAAATATTTATTTGGTGGGGAGCCTTCGGGGCATTTTATTTTTAAGGATGATGTATTAATTGGTGATGGCATGACAACAGCTATAAAAATCTTGTCTATCCTACTAACTGAAGAAAAAAAATTATCAGAATTAAGAAAAGGAATTGATTTATTTGATGTTTTAGAGATTAATCAACGTATTGATAGAGAGAAATTTTTTCAAAACGAGCAATCCATTTATAGAAAATTAAACCTCATTTTAAAAAATCAAAAACTATATTTTAATATTCGTCCATCTGGTACTGAGCCATTATTAAGAGTAAACTTGCAATATTTAAGAAGAAATATAAAAATGACTGATCTTAAAAAGATAGAAAATAAAATAATAAAAACAATTTCTGATGCTTGTTAACTCATTTGATACAAAATACTCTAAGACAGCAAATAAATATGAACTTCTTGATGATAATTTTACAGGCTTGTTTTCTAAGGATAAAAAATTTAATAGAATTTTTACCTCTGTTTTAGAAAACCAAGAATTAAATAGTTCATCAAGTATATTATTGAGGTCAGATATTACGGGTCAGGTTATTAATACCATTCTTAGTCATGATTTTAAAAAAAAACATTATTTATACTATATGGGTGATGTTTTTAAGAAAGATATTATTAACTCTCAAATTAAACAATGTAGACAGCATGGAGTAGAAATTATCAATAATTCTAAATATGAGTCTTTTAAGGAGGTAATAAAAATTTTAGATAAAATTCTCTCACGTTTTTTGAAGCAAGATTTTATATATATTTTTACTGATCCTATTATTAAAAATCAGTCTAAATATTTGTTAAAAGCTAAGCCCAATAAAAATGATATAAATAAATTTCTTAATATTTTTAAAAAATTAAGTAAGTCTAGATATGCCTTAAATTTAGAAGAAAACTTTTTTTCTAAAGATTACCATCAAGATATTTTCTTTTATGTTTACTCTACAAGAACCAAAAAAGTTTTAGCCCAAGGCGGAGGATATCATTACCAAAAAAATCAAAAAGTTATAAATGGTGTTGGTTTTTCTTATGATGTAGATAGTTTGGCTGAATTAATATGATTAATAAGGCTGTAATTGGACTTCAGTGGGGAGATGAAGGTAAAGGTAAAATAGTAGATTACTTATCTCAAGAATACGATTTAGTAGCTCGCTATCAAGGAGGTAATAATGCTGGCCATACTGTTATCGTAGAAGATGTAACTTACAAACTAAATTTAATTCCATCTGGTGTTATAAGGGGAAAATTTTGTTTTTTAGGACAGGGTATCGTTTTGGATCCAGAGCATTTTATGTCCGAATTCAAGAAAATTTCAGAGAAAATAAATAATCCTCAAATTCTCCTATCTTCAAATATTCCACTCATCTTACAATACCATAAACAACTTGATAAAATTAATGAATCAATTCTATCTGGGGAAAGTAAAATTGGCACAACTGCTAAAGGCATAGGACCTGCATATCAAGATAAAGTTGGAAGAAAAAGCATTAAACTTTATGAGCTAGAAAACCAACTTACTTTAAAAGAGAAACTAATTGCGATTAAAAAGTTTTATGACCCTATATTGATCGCATTTAATGAGAGCCCGATAGACATTGATAAAACTCTCTCTGTTTTATCAACATTTTTCCATGAAATTAAAGGCTTAATCGTAGATAATAATTTTATTAAACAAAAGTTTATCAATAAGAAAATCCTATTTGAGGGCGCGCAAGGAGCGCTCTTAGATTTAGATCATGGATCCTACCCATTTGTAACTTCTTCAAATACCATTTCATCAAATATAGTTATTGGATCGGGGCTTCAAGTAGACTATGAGACCGTGGGGATATTTAAGGCATATGCTACTAGGGTAGGTAATGGACCTTTCCCTACTGAACTTTTTGACTCTACAGGTGATTATATTGCAGAAAAAGGAGTAGAGTTCGGAACGGTTACAAAAAGAAAAAGAAGATGTGGTTGGCTTGATCTAGTTTCTTTAAAATATAGTTGTGAGATAAATAGAGTCAATGAGCTATGTATTACAAAAGTAGATGTGTTAAATGATCTTAAAGAAATTAAAATTTGCAAAACCTATCAAGGTAAAACATTCAATGAAATAAATTTCAGCAATAGTGATTTCCTTAATAGTTGTAATTTACTTGAGTCGGACTATGAAGTTTTTCCAGGTTGGGGCAATTTGGAAAATAATGATTATCAAAATTTACCTGAAAATTTAAAAAAATATATAAGCTATATTGAGAATTATTTGGAGATACCTATTAAAATTATTTCATTGGGCCCTGAGAGAAACGAAACAATACTAAGATAGTAAAGAGTTTATTTTTTTGACAATAATTTCGTATCTGAAATGAGCTTTATTTCATCTTGAAGTTTTTTAATAGCTTTGTTTTCTATTTGTCTAACTCTTTCTCTGCTGATTGAATACTTTTGACTTAAATCCTCTAATGTTTTAGTGTCCTCATCTAACCTTCTTGC
>JAQWPC010000002.1:0-10213 GCA_029245555.1 Alphaproteobacteria bacterium | reverse complement strand
CCCCCTAGGGCTTCATCGATAGAGTTATCTAAAACCTCATAGACCATATGATGAAGGCCTGTACCATCATCGGTATCCCCAATATACATACCGGGTCTTTTACGAACAGCCTCTAATCCTTTAAGGACTTTGATGGAGGATGCGGAATATTGTTCTGACATTATATAATTTCTTTAATTTCTAAATCGTTAATGGCTCCTTGGAGCGCAAAGTTATCGGTGGTTGAGAAAAAAGTTTGAAATTTATTTTCTGCACAGTATTGAATAACTTTTTCGATATTCATCATATCAAAGTTATCAAAGATTTCATCTATTAAAAAAATTGTAATCTTTTCATGATTAAGAAATTTTGCACATTGAAGTAAAAAGCTCAAAATAAGTAGCTTAGATTGTGCGGATGATAGCTGACTTAAACTTTTATTTTGATGGGTAATTTCAAAAATTGATTTCAAAGGGTCATTTTCTGATCGTAATTTATGATCTTGCGGCCACTGATTCTCATCTCTCAAGTTTTGTTCAAATTGTTTCATAAATTCTTCTTTTTGGGAAAGTCCCAAACTAGGAATAATGTTAAATTGGAAAAAATTATCATTCTTGGAATCTAAAAATTTTTGAAATTCATTCAAAAATTGATTTTTACTTTCAATAATTTTTTTACCTATTTCTAAGAGCTGCTTATCCAAGGACTGAAGCCAAGATATTTCTTTAGTAGTCTGAAGAATTTTTTTCTTTTCTCGACGAAGTTTAGTGTATTTATTTAATTGCTGAAATAATGAAGGCTCAAAGTAACAAGCAATTCTATTAATAGTATTTCGTTGGTACTGGATGTCTTTGATAAAATAAACTTTATCTGCTTCAGTAAACCAAAATATTTGAAAAATATTTAAAAGGTATTGTTGCTGAACTTTTTTATCATTTAAAAAGTATTGTTTTGACCATCGATCATCACTTTGTTTTAATTCTATTCTTAACGTATTGACAAGTTGATCATGGGTAAACTTATATTCAATTGAGGTAAGATCTTCTTGATGGGCGTCGCTGGAAAAATTAGCCATGGAGTCCTTACGAAATCCTGTCCCAGGACAAAGAAAGCTAATCGCTTCTAATAAATTAGTTTTGCCAACGGCATTCTTACCTTTAAAAAGGGTATGATAATGTTGAAAACTTTCTTGTCGTTGAATGAAATTGCGGTAATTAAATAAGTGAATACCCTGAAGAGGTGGGGACACTTATATTCTCATTGGCATCAAAATATACAAACTAGTTGTATCTTTCGGATCCTTAACAATAACTGGAGAAGATTGATTTAGTAATTCTAACATTATTGTATCGCCCTCGATAACGTCTTGTAAATCAAGAATATATTTTGAATTAAAAAGTATCTCTAGGGATTCTGCGGCATAACTGGCAGCAACTTCTTCATCTCCCTTGTTGCTATCCGTGCTTGTCGCCATGATTTTAATATTATTGTTTTCAAATTGTAATTTAACAGTTGGTGCTTTGTCTTGATTAACTGTTGAAACACGATCAATAGCATTAAAAAAGGGATCGGCCTCTACTTGTAATAATTTATCATTGGAAACAGGAATAACTTTTTCGTAATCAGGAAATGTACCATCAATTAACTTGCTAATAATAATAAAATTATCAGCTTCTAAACTGACTTGGGTGTCAGAGCAAATAATTTTCACTTTTCCTTCAAAATCACCCAAAATTCGATCTAATTGTAAAATAAATTTTCTTGGTAAAATAATACCGGGTATATTAACCGTGTTACCTAAATCGAGCTCTGTTTTTGCTAAACGATGACCATCGGTTGCTACACATCGCAATGTAGTTTTTTGACCATTCACAAAAGTATGAAAGTAGATTCCGTTGAGATAATATCTTGTCTCCTCAGCCGAGATGGCAAATTTAGTTTTGTTAAATAATCTTTTAATTTGTGGGATTGTTAAATCAAATGTATTCGTAGGGTCAAGCGGGACAAATTTAGGAAATTCATCAGCGGATAAAGCATTTAATTCGAAAACAGAATTATCAGAATTAATGATTAGACGATTACCTTCTAATTTGCATTTAACAATAGAATTTTTTTTAGTCTTTCGAATAATATCAGTCAAAATTCTTGAGTTAACTGTAGCCTCACCATTTTTTGTTGAGTCAGCAGAGACAAACTCTCTTATAGAGATGTCCATATCAGTTGATCTTATTTCAATCTGATTGTTTTCACATTTGATATAGATATTAGATAAAATGGGAATAGTTGATCGGCTATCCACAATAGAACTAACATGGGTGAGAACCCTTAAAAAGGCTTCACGGCTTACTCTAAAATCCATCTAGGAAGTTTGCAATATTCTGGTCAAAAGTTCAATATCTTCTGCAAGACTTGGGTCATTAACCATAATTTCTTCAATTGTTTTAATTGCATGAATCACAGTAGTATGGTCTCTACCACCAAATTTTCTGCCAATTTCAGGCAAAGATCTTGTTGTAATAGATTTGGCAAGATACATCGCTACTTGACGGGGTCGAGCAATAGATCGAGATCTACGAGGAGAATGCATGTCTGAAAGTTTAATATTATAGTGTTCAACAACCTTCTTTTGAATTTCATCAATTGTAATTTTTCGAGAGTTAGTGCGTAGTAAGTCTTTTAAAACATCCTTAACTAAATCAACAGTTACTTCTGAGTCTTGTAGCGAAGCATGAACAGCTAGTCGATTTAAAGCACCTTCCATCTCTCGAACATTATTAGTAATTTTATCTGCAAGAAATTCTAAAACATCAGATGTTAGAGTCATTGATTTTTGCTCTGCCTTAGCTTGCAGAATACCAAGGCGCAATTCATAAGTTAAAGGGTGGATATCAGCTACTAGTCCCCAACCCAATCGAGATTTTAAACGATCTTCTAACCCCTCTAAATCAGCAGGTGATTTATCTGCTGAAATAATAATTTGTCTTTTCTTATCAACAAGTGTGTTAAAAGTATGAAAAAATTCTTCCTGCGTATTATCCTTACCAATAATAAACTGGACATCATCGATCATTAAAACATCAACAGACCTAAATTGTTCTTTAAAACTCATAATATTTTTAAAACGAAGAGCCTTAATAAACTGATACATAAATTTCTCAGCTGTTAAATAAACAACATTTTTTTTAGGATTTCTTTTTTTAATATTCCATGCAACTGCGTGCATTAAGTGTGTCTTACCTAGTCCAACACCCCCATAAAGAAACAAAGGATTAAAGCTAACTACTTCTGATTGCGCTACGCGTTGCGCTGCAGCATAAGCTAACTCATTAGGCTTACCTACAATAAAGTTATCAAATGTAAATTGGGGATCTAAAGGTGCAGAAATATCATCGTAATATGTATCTTCATCATCTTCATTATCTTGATAGACAACTTCTGTGCCAGGGATAATGCGATTATTATTTTCTTTAACAATAATAGAGAGCTTATCAACAGTGACACCTTGATCTAGATAGGCACGCTTAATTACGGGTGCATAATTTTTGATAATCCAATCCCGTAAAAATCTAGTGGGGACTGAAAGAGTAAGAGAGTTATCTAATTGGGTCTCAAAGTTGATAGGCTTTATCCAATTTTGAAAGGTATCTTTGTCGAGAGACTTTTTTAATTCAGATGCAATATTATTCCAAGAAATATTCACATCTTGATCGATATCTTCTATCACTTTATTAAACCCTCTCCCTTTAAGTGGGCGTATTAAAACATGAAAAGATGAAATGAAGAATAAAAAAAACTAACTTTTTATAAAATAAATTTCTTGAAAAAAATTATTATTTCGAAATTGCAGAAATATCTTTTTGAAGCTTAGAAATAGTTCTTGAGGCTTTATTAAGGTGCATAATCTTTCTTTGTGTAGATTTATGCAACACTGACATAACTTGCTTTAATTTTGCCATTGATTCATCTACTTTTTTATCTTTGATAAGCTTATCAATCGCTTTTAATTGGGTTGCAACATTAGATTTAACGCTTTTATTGACAGCAGTTTTTTTCTCAGTTTGTCTTAATCTTTTTTTTGCAGATTTATGTTGTGGCATCGTATTTTTTTATTAACAGGTTATTCTTCTAATTGCGTTAATAACTTATATAGATTTTTTTATTTTTGTAAAGTGGGTGAAAAAAAGGTTGAGCGCCCATTTTGAATTATTTTTTTTACTAAAAATGTTCGATTTTTCCATATAACCTTTTTCCTTTGGTAAACCTCAAACATATTTTGAAAACTACCCAAGGTACCATCTGGAGACTTATAATCATTAATAGAAGACCCTCCATTTTTTAAAGAAAGCTCCAAAACATGACGGCAAGATTGTATTAATTTACCTACTTGTTTTTTGGTAAGGGTATTCGTAAGCCTCTGAGGGTCGAGGCGACAATGAAATAATGCCTCATTGGCATATATATTACCAATACCAACAAAAACTCTTTGATCCAATAAAACCTGCTTTAGGGAAACACTTTTTTTTTGAAAAATTTTAAAAATATGGCTGATATCAATCGAGCTCGTTAAGAGATCAAAACCATATTTATCAAAAAAAATATTTACTTCTTCTAAATTCTTTAAGAAAAAAAACATTCCAAATCTTCTTGGGTCATTAAAGACAATATAAAATTTTTGAAATTCTAAAAAAACGTGATCATGTTTTTCTTTTTTAAACTTATCTTTTGTATAAAATTTTAAACGTCCACTCATCCCTAAATGAATAATCAAATACCTAGATGTATTTAATTTAACTACAATATATTTTGCAATTCTTTTAACCTCTTTAATAATACCTCCCTCTATAAGTTTAAATTCCTTTATATGAAGATTTTTTCTTAAATTTTTACTGGATTTATTGATAGAGAGAATTTTTTTTCCATTAACTTTTTTATCTAAATATCTTATTGTAGTTTCAACTTCTGGTAACTCAGGCATGAAAAATAAACTTAATCCAAATCAATATAATATTACAGACATTTTTGAGAACGTATCACATGCTAAATATGATTTTATGAATGATATTATGAGCTTTGGTGTTCACCGACTTTGGAAAAAATACTATGTTGATCTACTTCATGATAAATTTAACAAGAAAGAAAAAATCTTAGATATTGCCAGTGGTAGTGGCGATATATTTCAACTCTTCCCTCACAATGATAATTTATATGCTATTGACCCCATTGATCAAATGCATGAGATATCTAAAGAAAAAAATTCTGACAAAAAAATTAATTATCAAACCGGATATGTTGAAAGTCTGCCCTATAGAAATAACTTTTTTCAAACAATCTCTTGTACCTATGGTGTTAGAAATTTTTCAAATCGAGTTAAGGGGTTTTCTGAAATCTACCGCTGTTTAAAAAAAAATGGTTATTTTTTATTTATGGAATTTGGAATGCCCAATGCATCATTAATACAAAAACCTTATGAAATTTTTCTTGATTATTTTTTACCTTTTAGTGGGAGCATCATAGCAAAAGATCGTCATAGCTATAAATACCTTGCGGAAAGCATTAAGGTCTTCCCATCGCCAGCTATTATTCAAAAAGAATTGGAAAATATTGGTTTTTTTCATATTGAAACTATTGATTTCATTTCAGGAGCTAACAACATATATATATTGCAGAAAAAATGAAAATTTTACTTATTATAACGAGTAGTGTTGGTTGCTACAAAGCCCTGGACTTCATAAGAGAATTACAAAAAAAATCGATCGACTTTGAAATAATAGCTACAAAGAATACATTTGAGTTTATTTCTCCTTTGTTATTGGAGAGCATAAGTAGAAAAAAAATTTACAGTGAACTTTTTGACTTAGATATGGAAAAAAATATTGGCCATATACAACTAGCTAGAGATAATACTCATATCGTAGTGTATCCAGCAACAGCTAATATCATTTCAAAATTTGCACAAGGGCTTTGTGATGATCTTGCATTAACATGCATGATTGCAGCTAATAAACCAATTAATATAGCCCCTGCTATGAATAAAGAAATGTGGGCTAACTCTCTAATACAAAATAATGTTCAAGTGCTCAAAGACCACGGACATCATTTTATTGGACCTGATGACGGTTCTTTGGCATGTGGTGAGTATGGAAGTGGTCGATTAGTTGATCCGCATGAAATCCTTAATCAGTTAAAATAATTGAAAACAGCATTAATTACTATTGGTTCTACAAGGGAATATATTGATCCTGTAAGATATATTTCAAATGAGTCCTCTGGGCAACAAGGAATGGCTCTTATAAAATCTTTATTAAAAAAAAACTACCGTATAGTTTGTTTACACGGCTATCTTCAAACAAAGCTTATTATCTCACCTAAAATTAAATACGTATTTACTCCCAATGCTAAAAGTATGTTGGCAGAAGCAAAGAAAAATTCCAAAGTTGATTTAGCAATCTTTAATGCAGCCGTAGCAGATTATGGGATTCAAAATTACAGCAAACAAAAAATAAAAAAAAAATCAGCGTTAAATCTTCAGCTTAAGAAAAATCCAGATATTTTAAAAACAATTTGTTCTTCAAAGCAAAAACCTAAAACTACCATTGGATTTGCCTATGAAACGAACGATGTATTTAATAATGCTAAAAAAAAATTAAAGACTAAAAAATGTGATTATTTAATTTTGAATTTTCCTGTTGATAGTGACCCTATTTTTAATAGCAAATATAATAATGGAGGAATTTTGAATATTAAGGGTGACTATATTGAAATAGGGAAAAAAACTAAAACATCTTTTGCTAATCAAATTATTGCACATATATTAAAATGACAACATGACAGAAATTAAGATTAAGAAAGCAAATGAAGAGGTCATAACTCCCTCTTATGAAACACTATTTAGTGCAGGTTTAGATTTACGAGCTTATTTACCAGAGGGTACCATCTCTCTTGTGCCTCAAGAAAGAAGATTAATTAATACTGGATTGTTTTTTGAAATTCCTGAGGGTTTTGAAGTTCAAATAAGACCACGCAGTGGTCTTGCCTATAAATATGGGGTAACTGTTTTAAATAGCCCTGGAACCATTGATGCTGATTATCGGGGAGAAGTAAAAATACTTTTAATTAATCAAGGTAATGAGGTTTTTAATATTGAACATCAAATGAGAATTGCACAAATGGTGGTTGCCAAGTATGAAAGAATTCAATTTAAACTTGTAGGGCAATTAACAGACTCAAAGAGGGGAAGTGGTGGCTTTGGATCAACGGGAACCAAGTGATAAAATCCTAGAGCAATTTGGAAGGCAAATATTAGTTCCAGGAGTTGATGAAGATGGTCAGCTTCAGCTTACTCAAAGAAAAATATGTATTATTGGCATTGGTGCACTTGGTACTATCGCTTCTCAATATTTAGTAAGATCAGGAATTGGTGATATTCATCTAATTGATCCTGATGTTATTGAAGAGTCAAATTTACATCGTCAAATTAATTATACCTTAGATGATATTGGTAAATACAAATCAGAGGTGTCTAAAAAAATTCTTACAAACATAAATGATATTACCTCCCTCAAAAGTTATCCAGTTTCTTTTGAGAAGTATCTCGAAAAAGAGTCTATTGATCATTTTGATCTGGTAATGGATTGTACCGATAGTCACCAAAATAAAATATTTTCATCTAAATATTGTAAAAAGAAATTTATTCCTTTTGTTTCCATTTCAATAAATTCTAGTGATGGAATATACTTTTCACAAAATTATAAATATAACAACAAGGCATCCTCATGTTTTGAATGTTTATTTCCTCAAACTGAACAAAATCACCGCTGTCTAAATAGTGCAATGATTGGTCCTGTAGCAGGTTTTGTTACAAGCCTTGCTTGCACTAGAATTATTTTTGCACTCGCCAATCAAAATTTAAAATTAAAGAATGAAATCAATCTGATAGATCTTTTGACATCAGATATAAACAAACTACAATTAAAAAAAATTAGTTGCCCGCATTGAAATGAACAATTTTACACCTCAACCTAGCTATACCTATGAAGAGATAATTGAATGTGGTAAAGGAAACCTTTTTGGACCTGGGAATGCACAATTACCTGTCCCTCCGATGCTTATGTTTGACCGTATTACTACCGTAAATAAAGATGGGGGCGTTCATGGGAAAGGAGAAATAATTGCCGAATTTGATATAAAACCAGATCTTTGGTTTTTTGAGTGCCATTTTATTGGCGATCCTGTGATGCCCGGTTGCTTAGGATTAGATGCCTTATGGCAGATGCTAGGCTTTTATTTAGGATGGCTTGGCTATCCTGGAAAAGGAAGGGCCTTAGGAGTGGGAGAAATAAAATTTGTTGAAGAGATTAAGCCAGATAAAAAATTGATACAATATAAAGTGAGTTTAAAGAAATCATTAAGCAAAAAAGGATTTTCCATCGGCTATGGAGATGGTCAGATAATACATCAAGACAAGGTTATTTATCATGCAAATGATTTAAAGGTGGGGCTATTTAATGAATAATAAAAGAGTAGTTATTACAGGGTATGGAATTGTTTCATGTATCGGAAATAATAAAGAAGAAGTTTTATCAAGTCTTCAAGAAGTTAAATCTGGAATAAGTCATTGTAAAGAATACGAAGAGCTTGGTATGCGTAGTCATGTTCATGGTAAGCCTTCTATAAATATTCAAGAAAATGTGGATAGAAAGATACTTCGTTTTATGGGAGAGGGTGCTGCTTATAACTATATTGCTATGCAAGAAGCAATTCAACACTCTGGTCTTGATGATAGTTTAGTTTCTAATGTTAATACCGGTCTTGTAATGGGCTCTGGTGGTCCTTCAACATATCAACTTCAACAAGCTTTTGATATCGCAAGAGAAAAAGGTGTTAAAAAAATTGGTCCTTATATGGTGACTCGTACAATGGCATCAGGCAATTCAGCAACATTAGCTACACCTTTTAAAATCAAAGGTGTGAATTACTCTATCAGTTCAGCTTGCTCTACAAGCTTGCACTGTATTGGCAACGCATATGATCTCATCAGACACGGTCAACAAGAAATAGTTTTTGCAGGTGGTGGAGAAGAAACTCATTGGACAATGTCTATTTTATTTGATGCGATGGGTGCCTTATCAAGCAAATATAATGATGATCCTGCTAAAGCATCAAGGGCTTATGACTCTGATCGAGATGGATTTGTCATTGGAGGTGGAGCTGGGGTTTTAGTTGTAGAAAGTTTAGATAGCGCTAAAGCTCGTGGAGCTAATATTATTGCAGAAATTCAAGGTTTTGGACAAACATCAGATGGATACGATATGGTTCAACCTTCTGGTGAAGGCGCAGTTAGATGCATGCAAATGGCTACTGAAGGCAGACCAGTAGATTATATTAACTCTCACGGAACTTCGACACCGGTTGGTGATATGATTGAATTAAAAGGAATTAGAGAAGTATTTGGCGACAATGTTCCTCCGACTAGTTCGACAAAATCTCTCACTGGTCACTCACTAGGAGCGACTGGTGTTCAAGAGGCTGTTTATTCATTGCTAATGATGGAAAATAATTTCATGGTGGAGTCAGCAAATATCTCTAACCTTGATGATCAAGCCGAGGGCATGAATATTCTTCGTGAAAGTAAAAAGGATGTGAAAATTAATTCTATTTTATCCAATAGTTTTGGCTTTGGGGGTACGAATGCCTCAATTTATATAACCAGCTTCAATGACTAAAGTTTTAGAAGGTAAAAAAGGATTGATTATTGGTATTGCCAATGATCACTCTATCGCTTGGGGTATAGCGAGATCCTTACATGAAGAAGGTGCCAGTATGTATCTTACCTATCAAAACGACTCTATCAAAAAAAGAGTGGAGCCCTTATCTCAAAAAATTAATTGTTTAGGAATTATGCCCTGTGATGTATCTGATACATCCTCACTTGAAAATGTATGTGATGGTATCAAAGATAAAATAGACTTTTTTGTTCACGCGGTTGCTTACTCTGATAAAAATGAATTATCAGGAAAATATCTACATACTTCAAAAGACAATTTTCTAAAAACCTTGCATATCTCTGCTTACTCTCTTACAGAGATGACGAGATTATTGGCTCCGAAGATGAACGATGGTGCTTCTATCATGGCACTTACTTATTATGGCTCCACTCGCTATATGCAAAGTTACAATGTTATGGGTGTTGCTAAAGCAGCGCTAGAAACTTCAATCAAATATCTTGCTGTCGATA
>JAQWPC010000134.1:0-2875 GCA_029245555.1 Alphaproteobacteria bacterium | reverse complement strand
TTCATTAAAGGCAAAAAACCTTTTGATAATCTCTCTGAATTTCAATACTATCCCTTCAAATTATTCCAAGAGGTTATTAATGAGTGAAAATATTACATTCTCAGTATCAGGTTCTGAGACTTACTATCATAAAGATTGGCTTAAATCTAAGGGCTTTAAATGGGTACCGTCCGGAAAAAAATGGGAAAAAGTTAATATCCTTGAATTAGAGGCTGATCAACTTTCAGAATATTGTCGAGAGTTTGGCCTATACTACGAGAGATCTGATAAAGGGATGCCTAAGTTTGATTATGAGAGCTATCTATGGGATGGAAACATACCTGATAAAAATGTTTGGTATCAAGAAAAGAGCCTTCCTGACTCCACTGGAAATAAAGATTAGTGTATTAAAACGGAAAGTATTCCATATAAGAAAAAAATTAGTGCTATTACTAGAGCGAAATAATACGGCAATTTTTCCTTATTCATAGATGAAGCCATTAATACCAAAAACATTTGTTTTAAACAATAAATATCTTCAGCCAATATTATCTCCAAGTACAGATATAATAGATTATAATTTTTCATCTGATCAGGTTCATAAATTAAATTTATTACAAATTTTAAGACCAGATATTTATTTTAATAAAAAACTTTCGGATGATGAGTTTTATAAAATTTCAAAAGGATATTATCAAAAACTCATTGATGAAAATATAATTTATAAATCTGAAAATGATTATTATCTTTATCGCATTGACTCTGAAAATCACTCTCAGACAGGATTAATCTCACTTTTAAATATTCAAGACTATGTAAATAATAACATTAAACCTCATGAGAAAATTCTAGTAAGCAAAGGCAAAGAGAGAGCTGAACAATTATCAATGGTAAAATTTCAACTATGCCCAATATATTTATTTTATGATGATGAAAATATAGATCTTAACTTAGATATTCATCATGATAAAAAACCGATTATAAAGTTCCAATCAGGAAAGTATGTCCACTCTATATATAAAACCAATACTGATTTTTCAGGTATTAATTTTAAAGAACTGTTTGTAGCAGATGGTCACCATCGCATTGAAGGCTTTGCCCAATTGGATGTAAAAAAGGATACAAAATTCATGGCTATAGTTTTTCCTAAATCTAAATGTTTAAACTTAGCTTATGATAGGTCAGTAAGATTTCCAGATGAATACAATAAAGATAATTTTTTAAACGATTTATCAAAATTCTTTAAAATTGATGAATTAAAATTTCATGAAAATATAGATAGATTTTTTGTTTTATATTTCAAAGATAAGTTTTTTAAAATAGACCTCAAAGATGATTACGCAACTAACGGTGCTGATTGCATAGATTTTGGTGAATTTATTTTAAAAGAAATTTTGAATATTCAAGATGAGACTAACGACCAAAGGGTAGAATTCGTTCCTCCGACTCTTGGAACGGATTATTTGATTAATCAAGTTGATACAGGTATAACTGATTTATCAACTTTAATGAGACCTGTAAGTATGGATTTAGTGATAGATTATTCAAAGAATAAAAAATTTATGCCACCTAAAGCAACTTGGTTTGAGCCAAAGCCTTTAGATGGCCTATTTTTCTACAACATTTTAGATGGCTAATTTTAATTATTAAGGAGTAAATAACAAATAATGCAAAAACCAGATATTAAACCTAATCACCCTTATTTCTCATCAGGTCCTTGTTCAAAAAGACCTGGTTGGGAGTTGAGTGCTTTAAGCGATGCAGTTCTTGGAAGATCTCATAGAGCCAAAGGCGGTAAGTCAAAATTAAATGAAGTAATTGTAAAATCAAAACAGTTACTTGAACTTCCTGATGATTATTTAGTTGGTATTGTTCCAGCTTCTGATACCGGCGCTATTGAAATGGCCATGTGGAGTCTTTTAGGGGCTAGGGGAGTTGATGTATGTGGTTGGGAGTCCTTTGGTTTAACTTGGGTAAAAGATATCACCAAACAATTAAAATTAGATGATGTTACCATCCATGACATTAATACGTATGGAGAGTTGCCAGACCTTTCAAAAGTGAATTTTAGTAATGACGTAGTTTTTACATGGAATGGAACAACTTCAGGTGTATGTGTCCCCAACGCTGATTGGATCCCAAATGATAGGGAGGGTTTATCCATATGTGATGCTACTTCAGCAGTTTTTGCAATGGATATGGATTTTACTAAGTTAGATGTAGTCACATGGTCTTGGCAAAAAGTCTTAGGTGGTGAGGCAGCACATGGAATGATTGCGCTCTCTCCAAGAGCCGTTGAAAGATTAGAAAGTTATGAACCTTCATGGCCTATGCCTAAAATATTTCAGTTAGCTAAAAATAAAAAATTAGATAAAGGAATATTCGAAGGTGCTACGATTAACACTCCTTCTTTACTAGCTGCGGAAGATGCTTTAGACGCATTAAATTGGTGTATTAGCATTGGGGGACAAAAAGAATTGATTTCAAGATCTAGAAAAAATCTTCTTACTGTTCAAAATTGGATCAATGAAAGAGATTGGGTTGAATTTTTAGCGAAAGACCCTGCTACTTATTCATCAACGAGTATTTGTTTTAAATTTACCCATCCTGATTTTGAGAAGCTTGATGAAGACAATCAAAAAAAATTAGTAAAAGAAGTTTGTGGCTCTATTGAAAAAGAGGACGCAGGATATGATATTAATTCTTATAAAGACGCTCCAGCTGGTATTCGCATATGGGGTGGCGCCACAGTAGAATCTGAAGATATACAAAAGTTACTACCCTGGATTGAATGGGCATTTTTCGAAACATTAGAGAGGTATAAATAAATGAAAATCTTAATATCAGACAAAATGAGCGATAAAGTTGAAGACGTTCTAAAATCTAAATCTATTGA
>JAQWPC010000166.1:0-4470 GCA_029245555.1 Alphaproteobacteria bacterium | reverse complement strand
TCTAGTGGGCGAAAATTCTCCTAATTTGTGTCCAACCATATCTTCTGTAACATAAACAGGAATAAAGGATTTTCCGTTATAAACTGAAAGCGTAACTCCAACAAAATCAGGAATTATAGTAGATCTTCTTGACCAAGTTTTAATTGGTGATTTTGAATTTTCTTCTTTTGATTTTTTCACTTTCTTGAAGAGAGTGATATCAAAATATGGACCCTTCCATACTGATCTAGCCATTATTTCTTACCTCTTTTGGATATTATCATTTTAGATGTAAATTTAATTTTTCTTGTTTTCTTACCTTTGGTTTTCATACCCCAAGGCGTGGAAGGATGTCTTCCACCAGAAGTACGACCTTCACCACCACCATGTGGGTGGTCAACGGGATTCATAACAACACCACGAACCGTTGGTCTTATTCCTAAGTGTCTTTTAATACCAGCTTTACCAATTTTTTTATTTTTATTATCTTGGTTTGAAACAACACCAATAGTAGCCATACATTCGCCATGTATTAATCTTGTTTCTCTTGATGATAATTTTACCATAATATAATTATCCTGAACTCCTAGTACCTGAGCAAAAGATCCTGCTGAACGGCATAGTTTGCCTCCTGCACCTGGTTTTAATTCAATATTGTGAATCGAAGTACCAGTTGGAATATTTTTAATTTTCATTGCATTGCCTGAAGATATTTCTGTTTTTAATGAAGAAATAACTTTATCACCAACTTTAATATCTGAAGGAGCTAGGATATATTCTTTATCATCTTGGTAATTCACAAGAGCTATGAAGGCGCTTCTATTGGGATCATGTTCAATTCTTTCAATAGTGCCGATCTTATCAAATGTATTTCTCTTAAAGTTAACTAGGCGATATTTTTTTTTATGACCACCTGAGCGATGTCTAATGGTAATTTTTCCAGTATTATTTCTTCCAGAGTTAGGCTGAAGATCTTCAACTAAAGATTTTTCTGGTCTACCTTTAAATAGAGAAGATCTGTCAATCTTTACAGTTTTTCTAAAAGATGGGGTTGTTGGTTTATAGCTAATTAAACCCATTATTTAACCTTTGCCCCCATATCTATAGTGTTACCCTCTTTTAATGTAACTATAATTCTTTTTACCTCAGATCTTGTTCCACGTTGTCCTTTAAATACCTTTGGTTTGCTTTTAACATTAAGACTGTTTAATTTTTCAACTTTTACCTTGTATGTTTGTTCAATAGTTTCTTTGATGGATACTTTGTTTGCATCATTTCTCACTTCAAAAATATATTTGTTGAATTGAGCGTTCGTTGTAGATTTTTCAGTAATGACTGGTTTTTTTATTAAATTTAAGTCCATAATTATAACTTACTTGCCATATGAGATGCGAATATAGATGTTTGCTTAGAAATAACCAAAAGATCAGATTTTAATGCTGCGTGAATAGAATAACTTGTATCTGAGTGAAAACTCAGACCTTTAAAATTTTTCATTTTGATATAAACAGAGTTTTTTAAAAGATCTTTCAACACTAAAGATATTGTTAAATTATTGTTTTTAGTCATTAAATCTTTAAGTGACTGTTCAGTTAGCGTACTTTCTTCAAAGACAAAAAGAGACTTATTTATGCTTTTTGACGACAGCGATGATGTAAGTGCTAATTTTTTTACTTTTTTATTAACTTTAAAAGATACGTTATGGAATTTAGGACCAAAAGCTTTCCCTCCGCCTCTTCTTTGAGTAGTTTTTTTATTACCAGCTCTTGCGTTACCAGTACCTTTTTGTTTAAAGAGTTTCTTACCAGAGCCTGCAACTTCTGACCTATCTAAACTATGGTTATTGCCTTGTTTATGGCTATGTGCCTTTTGAATAGAAAGATGAATTGCTTTTTCAGAGATAGTAGCTTCTTTAATGGTTACCTGTTCAAACATTATTTATAAACTTTCACTATAGTTTTTCTTTTTCCTGGGACTGAACCTTTTAAAAAAATTAATTTTTTAGACTCGTCGATCATTAAAACTTCAAGATTTTTTGTAGTAGTCATTTCATCACCAAGATGACCAGCCATTTTTTTGCCTTTAAATACCTTACCTGGATTTTGGTTTTGTCCAGTAGAACCATGAGCTCTATGAGAGATAGATACACCGTGAGAAGCTCTCATACCTTTGAAATTATGTCTCTTCATGGCACCAGCAAATCCTTTACCAGTTGATTTTGATTGAACACATACTTTGTCACCGACCTGAAAAGATGGATTAATCACGCTACCTATTTCAATAAGATTTTCTGAATTGTCTAATCTATGCTCTTTAACGTGTTTTCTTGGCTCAATATTTTTCTTGTTAAAATCTTTTAACTGAGGGTTATTTAATTTTTTTGGCTTAAGATAGCCAATGATATTAGCAATATAACCATCTTTATCTTCAGTTCTATTTCCGACAACCATACAGGAACTATAATCTAAAACTGTAGCATTATGTCTTTTTCCTTCTTCACTAACAAAAGAAGTCTGACCAATTTTAGTGCTTATTATCATTTTTATTATTTTTTTATTTTTATATCAACGTTAACACCTGATGCTAAATCTAGTTTCATTAGCGCATCAACTGTTTGGGGTGTTGGTTCTATTATGTCCATCATTCGTATGTGGGTTCTTAACTCAAATTGCTCTCTACTTTTTTTATCAACGTGTGGAGATTTATTAACTGTTACTCTTTCAATTCTAGAAGGCATAGGAATTGGACCAATAACTTTTGCACCAGTTCTTTTTGCAGTTTGAAGAATATCTATTGAACTTCTATCAAGAATATTATGATCAAATGATTTAAGTCTAATTCTTATATTTTGGCTAATCATGATTATGCTAACTTAGATTTAATTTCTTCCTCAACATTAGACGGTACAACATCATAATGTGAAAATAACATGGTATAACTAGATCTTCCCTGACTCATAGAACGTAGATTATTAACATAACCAAACATATTAGCAAGGGGTACTACTGAAGAAACAACCTTTGCGTTACCTCTATCTTCCATTTTTTCAATTTGACCTCTTCGCGAATTAAGGTCACCAATAATATCACCCATATAATCTTCTGGAGTTACTACTTCTACTTTCATCATAGGCTCTAATAATTTAGGACCTGCTTTTCCTACAGCTTCACGAAATGCAGCTCTAGAAGCTATTTCAAAAGCTAAAACAGAGGAGTCAACATCATGATACGCACCATCATAAACTTCAGCTTCAAAATCAATAACGTTGTATCCAGCTATTACACCATTTTGTGCAGCACTATTAATGCCCTTCTCCACACCTGGGATATACTCTCTTGGGATATTTCCACCTACAACAGAATTATTAAACTTAATACCTGTATTTCTTTCGCGAGGTTTAAATTTCATTTTTACTCTTGCAAATTGACCCGCACCACCAGATTGTTTTTTATGGGTATAATCTACTTCAACGTCTTTAGTAATTGTTTCTCTGTAGGCAACCTGTGGAGCTCCAACATCAGCCTCAACTTTAAATTCTCTTTTCATCCTATCGACAAGAATTTCTAAATGAAGTTCCCCCATACCTTTAATGATAGTTTGTCCAGACTCCTCATCAGAGGTTACTCTAAAACTAGGATCTTCTTGAGCTAATCTTCCAAGAGCTTGACCCATTTTTTCATAGTCAGCCTTAGTTTTAGGCTCTACAGCAACTTCTATAACAGGATCTGGAAATTCCATTTTCTCTAATATTGCAGGCTTAGACGGATCACAAAGAGTGTCACCAGTAGTAACGTTTTTGAGTCCAACGAGTGCAACAATATCACCAGCTTTTGCATCCTTAATTTCTTCTCTTGTGTTAGCATGCATTAAAAGCATTCTTCCAATTCTTTCTTTTTGATTTTTAGATGAATTTAAAATTGTAGAACCAGATGATAGGCTTCCACAGTAGAGTCTACAAAATGTTATTTGTCCAACAAATGGATCTGTAGCAACTTTAAAAGCCAATGCAGCAAATGGTTCTTCAGGAGTATTAGGAATCTGTAATTTTTCATCAGAGCCCTCTTTAATTCCTTCTACAAAGCCAATATCTTTTGGTGATGGGAGGTAATCAACTACAGCATCAAGAAGAGGCTGAACACCTTTGTTCTTAAAAGCAGTACCACATAAAACAGGTACAAACTTGAATTCAATTGTACCTTTACGTATACAGGCCTTTAGTGTTTCAACACTAATCTCTTTACCCTCAAGGTAATCTTCCATTGCTTGATCATCTGCTTCAACAGCATTTTCAATTAATTCTTCTCTTTTCTTTTTAGCTTCTTCTAATAGATCATCACTTATATCAACTATATCATATTTAGCGCCCAAGCTATCATCCTGCCAAATAATAGACTTGAAATTAACCAAATCTACAACGCCTTTAAAATCTGCTTCTTTACCAATTGCCATTTGTAGAACTAAAGGGTTAGCACCGAGTCGATCTTTGATAGA
>JAQWPC010000163.1:0-3121 GCA_029245555.1 Alphaproteobacteria bacterium | reverse complement strand
TCAGAGGTTATAGATAATTATTGTTTGACCCCTTTAGGCGCTATTAAATCTACAAATATTCCCAATAATCAAAAAGTTAATATAGTAATTAGGCCTGAGGCAATTAAACTGAACTTGGAAAAATCACCGCTACTTAATCCCAATTCAGGTGTTGTAGTTGATTCAAAATTCTTAGGAAATAATACCATAGTGCATATGACTGTTAATGATGATCAAAATAATAAACATCATATCCATAGTAAAATTGGAGGTAATTTTTTACCACCCGCGGCATCTTCTGTTTCTATAACATTAGATCAGTCGCAAATTTTTATTTTTCCTAGATAAAATTTACATATTAAGATATTATCAACTTTATGGGCGCATTTAGTATTTGGCACTGGATTATAGTTCTAATAATAGTTTTATTATTATTTGGAAAAGGAAAGATCCCTTCTTTAATGGCTGATATGGCAAAAGGTATAAAATCTTTTAAGAAGAACATGTCAGAAGATGATAGTGCTGATAACTCTTCTGATAAAAATAAGGAAGAGTAATGTTTTCGCTGGGTTGGATGGAGATTTCCATCATCCTAATCATCACCATTGTTATTGTTGGCCCCAAAGAAATTCCAACGGTTATTAAGTTTATAAAAAAACTTACATCTAATCTTAGAAATGTTTCAAAAGAGTTTTCATCCACTATTGATGAAATTACTCACATACAAGAAGTCAAAGACATTAAAAAAGAAATTTTAGAGACCAAAGAAGCCGTTATTAAGGAAGGTAAGGTTCTTGATAAATTCATAGAAAAAAATAACGAGGAAATAATGAAAGACAAAAAAGATGTCTAGCACTAAAGAAGAAGTTACTATGAATTTTCTAGATCATTTAAAAGAATTAAGACAAAAATTAATATATTCAATAATATTTTTTATACTGTCTTTTGTCGTATGTTTCTATTTTTCTCAAACAATTTTTGAATTTTTAGCAAAACCTTTAACATCAATCTTAAAAGATGGAAATGGCCTCATTTACACTGCTTTACAGGAGGCTTTTTTAACTAATGTAAAGGTAGCTTTTTTTACAGCCGCTTTTATATCTTTTCCTTTTTTATCTTTTCAAATCTGGTCATTTATCGCTCCTGGATTGTTAAAAAAAGAAAAACAAGTATCTCTTCCAACTTTAGTGGCAATTCCATTCTTGTTTATTTTAGGAGCTGCTGTTGTTTATTATGTTATTTCTCCTATAGCTTGGAAATTTTTTCTAAGTTTTCAAACTGCACAAGCTGATGGTATTAACATTACCCTTCAAGCTAAAATGAATGAATATCTCTCATTGATGATGACCTTTATTTTTGCCTTTGGTCTTGCTTTTCAACTTCCAGTGGTACTGCTTTTACTTGTAAGAGTGGGCGTTTTGACAATTGAGCAGTTAGTTTCATTTAGAAAGTATGCAATTGTCCTTGCATTTGTATTTGCTGCTATCATAACTCCTCCAGATCCATTTTCACAAATTTCACTGGCATTACCTGTGATTATTTTATATGAAGTATCTATCTTGATTTCTAAATTTTTATCTAAAAGAAAAAAAGATAAAGAATTAAATACTAAAGAATAAATGCACGATTTAAATTTTATAAGAGACAACGCTAGCCTTTTTGATGATCTTTTGAAGAAGAGATTTCTCGATCCTCAATCTAAAAAGATACTTGATTTGGACATTAAAAAACGTGATTTATTAACTAAATCTCAAGAAATGAGGTCAGAAAGAAAAAACCTCTCTTCGTCATTTTCAAAACTAGATGACAATGAAAAGTTAAAGCTCCAAGAAAAAGTACAGCAAATTAAATTAGATATTGATACTTTTGAAAAAGAATTATCGATTATTGACTCCCAACTTAAAGATATTCTATCTTCAATTCCAAACTTACCGCATGATGATGTGCCTATTGGAGAGGATGAGGGTTCAAATAAGATTGTTAAAACAATAGGGGAGATCCCTAAATTTGATTTTACACCAAAACCTCATTACGAACTTGGAGAAAATTTAGATATGCTTGATTTTGAGCAAGCCGGTAAGGTTTCCGGGACTCGTTTCGTTTATCTAAAAAATCAACTTGCTAGATTGGAAAGATCAATAGCAAATTTTATGTTGGATAAACACACGACTGAATTTGGATATACTGAAATTATACCTCCTAATATGGTCAGAGATGCTGCTGCTTATGGAACTGGACAATTGCCTAAATTTTCTGATGATTTATTTCAAACCAATACCGACCATTGGTTAATACCTACTGCTGAAGTGCCTTTAACGAATTTAGTCCTAGAAACAATTTTACAAGAAGATCAATTACCACAAAGACTTACAGCTTGGACACCTTGTTATCGCTCTGAAGCTGGTGCTGCTGGAAGAGATACTCGTGGTATGATTAGACAACATCAATTTTCTAAAGTTGAACTTGTTAGCATCACAAAAGAAGAGGACTCTGAAAAAGAACTCGAAAGAATGCTTAATTGCGCTACTTCAATCTTAGATGATTTAAAAGTTTCATACCAAGTCGTATTATTATCTTCTGGTGATATGGGCTTCTCTGCTGAAAAGACCTACGATATAGAAGTTTGGCTGCCTGGAGAAAACAAATACAGAGAAATTTCCTCATGTAGTAATTGTCGTTCTTTTCAAGCAAGGAGAATGAATGCAAGATACAAGACAAACGATCAAAACAAATTCGTTCATACTCTCAATGGTTCAGGTCTAGCTGTTGGTAGAACTTTGATAGCAATTTTGGAAAATTATCAAAATGAAGATGGAAGTATTACCGTTCCCGATGTATTAATTCCTTATATGGGTAATAAAAAAAAAATATCTAAATTTTGATTTTTTTTATAGAGCAGTAATCTTTAAAAAATTGATATGCCGATCTTCCGGTCCTATTACCTCTAGCAAATATCCATCGTAAAGCTTTGTTTTGAATTTCTTCATCAAAAGTTATTTTATAATATTCACAATAGTTTTTAACAATCTCTATAAAATCATCTTGATTTAAATTATGAAAACTAACCCATAGTCCAAATCTATCAGATAAAGATAACTTTTCCTCTACTCCTTCATCTTGAGATATTGCTGATGATTTTTCA
>JAQWPC010000144.1:0-3198 GCA_029245555.1 Alphaproteobacteria bacterium | reverse complement strand
GTATTCGTGATGAAGCTGAAATTAGAGGGCACAGAAGAACTTATATAGGCTCTATGCCAGGTAGATTTATTCAGGCTATGAAAAAAACTAAAACTTCAAATCCAATTATCTTATTGGATGAAATAGATAAAGTAGGCAGTGACTGGAGAGGTGACCCTTCCTCCGCTCTTTTAGAAGTATTAGATCCAGAGCAAAATAATCAATTCAACGACCATTATTTGGAAGTTGATTATGATTTATCTAACGTCATGTTCATCTGCACGGGCAATACCTATAATATTCCAGGGCCATTACTAGATAGGCTGGAAGTCATTGAAGTTTCAGGTTATACAGAAAAAGAAAAAGTTGAAATTGCCAAAAAGTATTTAGTTCCAAGAAAAATGAATAAAAATATTTTGAAACCAAGTGAATTCAAATTAGACAAAGCCTCCATAGCTAAAATAGTTAGACACTACACTCGAGAATCTGGTGTCAGAGGTCTTGAAAAAACATTTGATAAGCTCTTTAGAAAGCTCGTCTTCCAGTTAGAAAAAAATAAATCTCGATCTAAGAAGCCATTTATATTTGATGACAAATCTATTAAAAATTTTCTTGGTCCTGAAAGGTTTACAGACAGTGTTTTAGAAAAGAAAAATTTAGTTGGAATTACTAACGGTTTGGCCTGGACTCAAGTTGGTGGAGACATTCTCAATATTGAAGTCAACCTTTCTGCAGGTAAGGGTATGATAAACGCTACTGGAAAATTAGGAGATGTGATGAAAGAGTCAATAACTGCAGCTCTTGGATATATCAAATCAAATTCTGTTGAATTTGGCGTGAACCCGAAGGTATTTGATAAAATAGATATTCACTTACATGTACCTGAAGGAGCAATTCCTAAAGATGGTCCTAGCGCGGGAATTACTATCTTTACGTCATTAATTTCCTCTTTGACTGAAATTAAAGTTAAAAAAGATATTGCTATGACCGGAGAGATAACTCTTAAAGGAAGAGTCCTCCCCATTGGTGGCCTTAAAGAAAAGCTATTAGCAGCTATAAGGTATGGAATTAAAACTGTCATTATTCCAAAGGAAAATGAAAAAGATTTAATTGAAATCCAAAAAGATATCAAAAACAAAATAACCATTAAAAAAGTGGAGTTTGCTAGAGAGGTTCTTGAGATGGCTTTGGATGGAAAAGTCACTAAAATCAACAAAAAACTGGACTGGAGACACTTAGTTTCTGAGTCTATGAAGCAAAAAAACCAGCAAAATCAAGAAAAAACATTTGTTAATTGATATATTGTTGTTGATTTCCTTACCTTTTTCTTACTACAATTAGTTAATAGAATCACTAAGGAGGTTCGGAATGAACAAAAATGAACTCATTGCTGAATATAGTACTAAAAACAATGTAGGTAAGTCAGATGCAACTAAGGCTGTAGAAAGTTTATTTGATATTATCACATCAACATTAAAGGCTGGTGGAGACGTAAAAATTGCTGGATTTGGAACTTTTAAAGTAGCTGATACAAAAGCGAAAACTGGAAGAAACCCAAGAACTGGTGAGTCAATACAAATTGCTGCATCAAAAAAGCCAAAATTTCTTGCTGGAAAACAGCTTAAAGAACTAATAAAGTCCACAGTCTAATTTTAGTTAATTAGATAGGGCGATTAGCTCAGTTGGTAGAGCATCTCGTTTACACCGAGAGGGTCGGCGGTTCGAGTCCGTCATCGCCCACCATTCGATTATAATCGGGGGTGTAGTTCAGTTGGTTAGAACGCCTGCCTGTCACGCAGGAGGTCGCGGGTTCGAATCCCGTCGCTCCCGCCACTCTTAACTGGAGTTGGTACTAAGTTCCCTTAATTATTTACTTAAATTAAAAGCAAAATTTTATTTCCAAAAACATATTCATAAGGGTCCGCTTAGGGCATTCATACGTCTAGTTTTAAAAGAAAAGACAATTCCTAAATATGCAATTTTGACACTAGCACAGTAATTTATAATATTATTTAATATTGGTTGAATTAAATAAGGAGATTATAAATGTTAGTTCTAGGACAGATTAAGTTGATTAAAGATTTTCAAGAATGGAAAAAAATGGTTCAAGAAAATAGCGATAAATGAAAAGAATATGGAATGACTTTTATATTTGCAGGAACTCAAGCAAACGATAACACCATATTAAATACAGTTATGCACTTTCAATCTAAGGAGCACTTACAAAAATTTCAATCTGATGAAGAATTAACTAGACGTAGAGCAGAAGTTGTCGACGTTAACTCAGCAGTTATGACTCCTATATCAGATACTGCCTTTACTAATTTTCCTCAACCCCTAACCCTAAGAGGAAATTAATGTCAGATCTTTTTGATAAACTATTAACGGCTTGGAATGAACAAGATGTTCAAACTTATCGGTCATTTTTTCGTGATGATTGGCAAATGACTTATCATTCCACAGGAAAAATTATAACACGAGCTGATGATAGCCCCGAAGAGGAAATGAGGGGGCTTATGAAAAATTTTAAAAGAGATAATTCTCGCTGTGTGTATGAAAACGACGATATTCTAATCACAAGTGATAAAATGACGAATGAATCGGGAGATACTGGTGTTGTCACGATGATTCATCTTAAAAAAGATGGGCTTATTTGGAGAACAGAAATGGGGGAAACACAACAAAAATAATTTATTTCAACCTTTTTACTACGATAGGGGTTAAAGAATATAAGTATCAGGCAAGACTTCTGATATCTTCATTTAATTAAGCTAAGAATATAAATTATTTTGATTCATTAAATTTCATTAAAAGATTCTTAAATTACTATTTTTTTCTACTATCCAGATTTAAATTAACCCCAATTATAGCCATAAACTGTTGCGTCATTTTAATAAGTATAAAATTTGCCATAATTCAATAAATTCAGCACTTTATGTATAGTGTGGATTATATTCTTATTATGATTTTCATAGTAATTGGTGCGGGCATGGCATTGGCGATGTATTTGATCTCAAAAATTTTATCTCCCAGCTCCCCTGACTCAGAAAAACTCTCTGCTTATGAGTGTGGTTTCGAGGCTTTTGATGATGCTCGATCCAAGTTTGATGTGAAGTTTTATCTTGTATCAATTTTATTTATTATCTTTGATTTAGAGATTGCTTTCTTATTTCCTTGGGCCGTCAGTTTAAAAAATATTGGTGCCTTAGGTTTTTATTC